>NHEP01000222.1 GCA_002171515.1 bacterium TMED88
GGGTAGCCAGCTATCTTCCACCACTCGTATTCAAACGTTGGTACCGCTGCATCTTTCCAGCGATTTTGAGGCAGGACATTGGTGTATGCATCTACGGTGACACTCGGTGCAACTCGCCAAGGATTTGAAAAGTCGATATTATAGAGGCCTCCACCGCACAATCGGCAGCGAGCTTGGCCAGCTTGATCCTGCATGCGGCCATTGATACATGGGTGGCAGCCGGGTGTCATGAAATTGTAGTTGGATCGCAGTGCATCTTGTGGTTTTTCATTGACATAGACTACGCCTTCTAGCGGATCCGTACCTTCGTACTGACTTCGGTAACTGTATGTGACGTCACTGGCCACTTCTGTGGATGTCATTCCAAAAAACGTGGATTCAGGATCCGTCGGCGTCTTGCACTGCATCGTGCTCGGCGTCAGTCCAACGCTACCGTAAACACATCCACCAAACGGTTTATTGCACCAGCCATCCTCCTTGTTTAATTCCGGTAAGCCATCATCGTTCACGCACCTGCCTTTCAAGCGTGTGTCGCAGCTGACCGTATCAAATCCACAACAGTGTTGCGTTGCCGGGTAGCCAGAACAGGAGCCGGGCCCGAAGCAAGGCTTGTAGTGAATGAAGCTGCCGGTAATGTCACCTTCGATCGTATTGCAAGAGACGTGCTCGGACCACGGTTGATTGTAATCGGAATACTTGACGTTCGAGTAACCAGCTGGGCACGTGCAGCCAGGCGCGTAGCCATCGTCGGTTTGACCTTGGAGATTCACTGCTTCGCATTCACCAAGGGCTCCATATGCCGCGTTTCCACCAGTTGGCTTGCAAGGTCCGATTTGACTGATTATTTTGGTCTGTGGCCGCATGTGCATGAACCCTGGCTCGACACCACCGACTCGTTGATCTTCATTGATGCCTTGATTGGCCTTGTAGGGCATGCATGTTGGAAACGATCCTGCATTGTACATCGGCTCGGCATGTGAACTACCGGCGGACGAAGTGTCCACGTAGATCTTAAATGCAGATCGTGGTAGGTCTTGCGTGGATGCAGCTGTCATCGAATGCACTTCGTAGTATTTGGCATCCTTGACGATCATGATCACGGAATCTTCCTCGACATAAAGATTACCATGTACCGCTGTGTCCATGTCCAATCGTATGTCTTTTTGAATGCACACTCCTGCAAAATTATTGGCATTGCATTGAATTGGTGGATCGTAATAGGAATTTCGAATGTAGACAATGACATCACTTGTTAAAATATCACTGCGAACCGTAGACACAGGCAATCGAGAACATCCTTGGGCTGCTTTTGCTTCTTGTTGACTGTAACATAAATTTCTACATGAGTCTGTCGTATGTGTTCCACTGTTGGACAACGCCCAACTAGCATACCTGTTTGCACCTCCTCGGCCATCTAAATTACCAAATTTTGTAGAACAATAACATCTACCTTGCCAATCGGGATTACTGCCCGCGTGAGTATCATCGTGTGCACTAAATGTTAATCCGACACTGTTAGCGTAAGCCTCGCAATCATCTTCGTTAATACTTAGGTTTGGAGCACCGCTTCTGGCAATATAGTACGGGTGTCGCTTTTGGATACAAGTATCACCGACAGTGCACGAGTAGGAAGTAGTAGCTAAAGTATAATATAAATTGCCACCACTCACAAAGCATCCAGACACATAATTTGTCCAATTTTTAACCTGTAATGTCATATCATTTGCATCACCGAATTCCCCACACTCCTCCTCGGACACGCTCAAATCCGGGGTACCAGATGTGACTTGTTCGTATGCCGGTACTTCTTTTTGGAGGCATGCTCGTAAGGCTAAGGAGCACGATGCAGTGCTTGTAAAGTCTTTATTAAAATAAATCAAATCTGTATCTGGTAAGATGTAACATCCTTTGATTTCGGCATTTAAAGTAACCTCTCTACTGGATGCCTGCCATGCTTGTCCTTGACTCTCAGCATAACGTTTACACTCTTGCAAATTGACTGACAAATCCGGAGCACCGTAATTTACTTCATAAAGTATTACCGGTTCCGGTATTTCTTCTATCTTGTAGTTTGCATCGTTCAAATTTTTCGACTTTCGAAACATTTTGCCATCGACTTTTGCACTTTTTAAGTCCAAGCACGGCCCATAGCGCTTGTATCGCTGTTCCCCGTCATCGCAGTACGGCCGGATCACGGTATCGTATGGTATATCAATGGCGGCATCGATATCGGTCGTTGTTGCTATCATCGGATCACCAAAGACAAATTGCGTCAAATCGACGGTTCGGTAGTCCAATATGACAACAGCATAACCATAGATGTAATTACCTATATTATCACGTTTTTGGATGCAAGGTGCAGTTGATGAACACTCTGTTGACGAGGTGGTCAGTGTATTGAAGTAAATAGCACCACCTGCCTTATAACATCCACTCGGACGGCCATCTGTGGGGGCGTGAGGATAAATAGTCGGGCATTCACTTGATGTAACACTTAAATCCGGTGTGCCACCTATGACTTCAACATACTTTTCCCCAACCTGTATCTTTTGCAGCTTCGTATGTCCAGATCCTTGAATATAATCTCCATCAAGATTTGCTTGTGTACCGGTTGCCCATAAACCACTAGCAAAGCGGCCTGCCGTGCGTTCGGCATAGGCGTTGGCCTCGGATGCAAAAGAAGGGCACTCTAGATCCGCTACGAGCAAATGGTATAAAGTAACTTCATCGCCTAACTTCTCTCGATTGCTGATCTTCACGGCTTCGACATCATCAATCTTTCCATCGCCGTAGCAATTGTAGAGCCAATCCTCTAGGTATGCATCCGGCAAGTGCGCTTCGGTCCAGTGTCCAAAAGAGCTAGCAAAGCGTCTACTAGTCAGTAACCAAGCTTCGCGTGCCTCATTGTGTAAAGCAATGTTCGAAAAGTTGGCATAATGAATGTCCGGTACTGTTCCTGTGAATCTTGTAGGTCTACAATTGCACCAATCGTATGGATCTTCCATTGCATAAGCCCGGCAAGGTCCATAGTCGTAGCACATGATTTGCCCATCGTAATTCGGCTGTAATTGTCCTAAGTAAGCACCACTACTTAATAACTTCGGAATATAATAGGTTTGTATGAACACCGGTTCGTCGCATTGATTGTTGTAAAGCATTTCATTCGAATCATCGGATGCAAATAAGTCCGCTGCACGAGCACAACCTGGATTATGCGGAAATCCATTGCATATCGAAGTCGTTCTGGAGTCAAAGTCATCAATATTTACACTGCTGTACACGTAACAGCTTAAATTATGAGAGGTGTCAAAATCGGGATTCAAGAAAGCAGCATCGGCGTAACGACTTGGATCGACAATCTGAGGCCGTTCAACTGCAAAGACTCCTTTCGAATCTTGTGTAAAAAACTTTTCTATGGCTTTCTCGGCACATTCCTTTAATGTATATTGACCTTCTATTTTTTCCTTACAAACCTCGTGATAGACTTGTATACCATTTCGATCCACTAGTGGCATCGGTTCGTAGTCAATTGGGCCATCATTTTCACAATCCAATCTATTTCGGCATGCAATCTCTGCATCCGGGATATCACACTCTATCCCTGCTCGATAGTAAATTTTCGTGCTTGGCAGTGGATCTAGTGTCCGAATATCTTCTTCGTCACAGGTATCTGGGATATCGGCACCAACATTCGCTATGTTGGACCGAAGCAAAGCCGAGCTACGAATGACTGCTCCGTGACCTTCTTCATCGTGTATTGAAATTCCCATTTCGCGCTCTGGCAAGCGAGTAGGAACTTTGGAGCCTTTGCTGTAAAATAGTAGAGACCATTCGTTTTGAACCGGGTCGTAGCTGACACAGCGTTGCACGCTAAAATCCTCGCACCAATCGGTGTGGTCTGGACATAGACACTCTAGCCATTGTTGGTACTCGGTTACCAATCTAGTTTCATTCACAAACACTTTCCAGCCCTTGTACTTGTCTGGTATCGCCTGTCGCATACGCTCAACGTACCAGCCCTTCAAGCTGTAGGAATTAGCTACGCTATCTAGGGCAAACTCCGAAATGTAGGCTTCAAAGACATTGATGCCATTATTGGAATTTGTCCAATCCAACTTGTAGATAATAAACCCAAGACGTTCCGTTAAGCTGCTTTCGTCGCGGATTTCCGTGTAGATGTAGCAATTGCATTCCTCGTCGTTACATACATCGTAACCGAAATAAGTACCTTTGCTATTGTACCGATCTGCCATTTTTGCACAGTCTTTGGTCGTGTACTGTCCTATTAAACTAAGATCGGCATCAAAATTACGCTGCACAATATGGACATTGTAGTCTGGTTGTATGGATGGTACATTGCAGTTTTCATCTTGTCTCCATGCATCCGTCAAGCAGCTAGCATCTTGTTTGTTCAGGCAGTAAGGAAAGTAGGCATACTCGCAATTACTAGATTGAATGTTCCCTGGAGTGTAGGTTTCGTAAGTACAACGAGGGCATTGTGGGCACCACATCTTCCCGCGAAAACGCGTCATATCACAGCGGCCGGTGGAGCCAGTGGCATCGGTAAATACGGAATCCAAGTACTCTTCTACCTTTTGAAAAGCATAGTAAGTCAAAAATGGGTTTTGCATATTATCCAAATGCCCGGTTTGACAAGCCTCAAAAAAACGAGTAATGCATCGATCACGATTGATAATATCTATTAAATCAATGATACTACTATTGCCGTACGGATCATAGGATGCACGCAATGCACCATCCACAACATCATCCGTAGACTCTTCGCGATTCAGCGGATAATCAATGTTGTAGGCACAGCCTAACTCGTAATTTTGACTTAGTGTAAACAATTCTGTATTATCGGTTTCAGTATCATCCATGTAAGCCAAGGTGCGTCTGTTCGGCACTTCATCATTGCAAGTTAGCGTGGCCCGGTAGCCTTGCGCGCTAGTGCCACTTAGTGTATCTTGATTCAATATCATCTGTTGCTTCAAGCTAACACTGTCTATACTATCGTATAATACCATGTCCAGTGATCCTAATCTGTAGTAGATATAACAATCCCAATCACCTTTGTGACTGAAAATACCTTTTGTCAATTGATAGGTAGGCCCAAAGTTAAAGTTATTATCGCCTATTAACATAATAAAATCGTCCGTGCTCATGGCCCGTTCAGCGCATTCCTGAATCTGCAACGTTGGGTTGATATGCCCATCAAATACCTGTGTTAAGAAATTCAAAACACTGTAGGTTACGCTGTAGCTAGTGCAACAGACATCGCCAATAGGCATCATACCAGCCCCACAGTCTTGAAACAAATCCACGGATTTGTAACGATTTAAAACGCTATTTTTGTCGTTAAAGTAGGCATTGGGCTTCCCAGGCAGCTTGAAATTGAAATCACTGTACCATATCGACAGGTCCAAGCCGATCGAGTACTCATCTTCCAACCTTGCAATCGTTTGCAAAAAGTTCAAGTTGCTTGTGCACGTCAATCGGTAGCAAGATGCTTCTGGATTTTCCAAACGAACATCTAGATTACCAATTAATGGATTCGGGCACCGCAAACAAGAACCTGGGCTGTCTTTGCCATCGTTACAGAAAATAGCTCGATCATAATCTTTCCACACGAATGCATTGCTACGTAGGATAGTTTCCAAATCCGAAGTTGCAGGGCAGGTGTAGAGGAAGGAATCTTTGACCGAAGCCGGGTTCTCGCAAGGGATCGTGGACCCAATTTGCTTTTGGTACTCCTCGTAAAACAGCGTCTCGGCACCGATCGAAACGGAACCACAGACACCCGGGCAAGCATTACTACAGGATTCACCAAAAAAACCATATCCGCAATTATCGCATAGTGTACCAGCCCAGAACCCTGAATTAGGGTTCTCAATGCAGGTACAGGTCGCACATTGAATCAGTTTAATTGGATGCGGTTGTTTGTCCAACGCTACATTATTGTCGTTTGAAGGATTGCTAATAATATGCTTGCATTCAATATCGTTCCATGTGTACATCAACTGCTCCGTCATACCGGCGCCCAGCTGCAGGATCGACAGCGAATCGTAGAACGGTCTCTTGTCGCGCTGGCTCTGGATAAACGGAATATGTGCATCGCATGTGTACTCTTCCGGGTCACTGGAGAACGTATTCAGTGCCAGCAGCCGGGCCTCTTCTTGGCATTCAGCTTGTTCGATGGCTGTCAAACTGGAACTCAAACATTGCGTTCGAACTTCGGTGATCTGGTCATTGTTGATGAATCGAGGTTTTGTTACATAGCTAGCTACGTCGGTGTTTTCAATGTACCAATCTATCGTTGGGCACCGCATACGCTGTGCTTCCGGGCAAGCTTCGGCATCGGAAAAGCGGTTCAAATCCGTTCCATTATTTGATTTTTGAAACGAGCAACAATAGCGACCATCGTTGTAGACGTATGCATGCGTGCTAGGGCATTGCGACAGGTATTTAACGTAGGTTAAATCTGCATCGACAGCTTCTTTGTTTTCGGGAATACTGTAGTATTTATCATTCAATGCATCATGCGCGCTGCTGCTTGGAAATCGCTCGTACATTGTTTTCGTAATGTTGTAGCTGACATCCTCGGAGCCGTAATTGCTTGTCCGTAAGAGACCTTGGACATAGAACTCACTGGTACCGGTGTAGACCACACGGCATTCACCATGTCCACTGCATTGGTTCCCGGGACATGTAAACTCGCAATTGTTATCAATACCACTAACATGCCCTGGCTCGCATGCACATTGCGCTTGCCCTTTGTTCGATACCAAGCAAGTCCCTTTGCCAGAGCAAATTAAACCCATGATAAACTCTTCATCCTCCGCGGTCGAATTGATATTAATCAGCCCGGGTTGGAAGCCAGGACAGGTGAGGTCGCAAGCGGATCCACGGTAAGGGGATTGGAACGCAGCCGAGGAACCAATCCCATACTCTGGCACTTCGGCCACTCCAACACCAGCTATGGCACTGAGGTAATAATTTTGTCCAGTGGACCCACCCAATGTAAAACAGGAACAAGAGCACTGTTTGTTGCATACGCCATTCCCAGAGCACGGGACACCGTTCCGCATACCTGGGCATGCCTTCATGCAATCATCGCCACATGCACTTGATGGATTACTAGCGGCATCGCGGCTGTTACGAATAAATTCCGTTTTCGCAAATATTTCGTATCGATCATCATGGAAATAATTTTTATCATTATTAATGACAGCTTTGAAAGGATCCTTGCACAGACGCAAGAAATTGAGATCAAATTTCGACTTTTCAAGTGATCCACCTAATGAACCATAATGATATGCACCGACGCGAGTTGCACGTAGCAGATCCATGTGATCATTGGCACAATTGCAATTGCAAACATCCTGCTCTGCATTCCAACAGGTATTGTCACAGAATAATTCTGGTCTTGGGCCACCTCCTCTTGGATACTCGTATCGAACACCATTTACAATTACATAGTATGCTTGTGCATCCACTGCTTGCGAAGTACCAAAGTTCCTTGGGCAGGCGTACGAGAAACTACAGTAGGTTTCGGCTTCACTCTCAGCTACACAAGCTGGCCTATCAATGTACCTAGTTTGCAAGTATTCGTTCGCTTGGCAACAAGATTCAGGGTTCGGGCTTAGCATGTCCGAGCAAGAGTAGCATTCTTGACGAACAACATTATTTATAGTTTCTGTATGGCAATATTCGTCGATGCCACAAGATTTATCTCCGCAATTGCAATTATTTATGCTATCAATCGTATTACCGCAGCGCTTGTATGTATCAATGTTCTTTCTACAAGCTGATGTTGAACTCTGCTGGTGCTGCAATAAGAACGAAACATTCTGGAACCATGGTTTTGTAACACAATACGACGGCTCTATGTTCAAAGCAGTTTGAATTTCGGACTTTAAAGATTGGAAATCAAATAGGACATCGCCGGAGCCAGCTTCCATGTTCAGGTCCGTGCAGGAGGTGATTTTCGCTGTAACCACTTTTTGCTGCCCAACATCAAATTGTGGGATATAAAATGGAAAGATGCATTGGTTGTAATCGAAGACATAGCTACTTGTTTTGATGTCGCACTCGACATTAGAAATAAAACCGTAGTGGTAGGCATCTTTGTCAAACGCTACTCCGGAAACATTCTTGACCTCGCATAAATTGTCGCGATAAACGATTTTGTCTCCTAAATGGACCGGGTAGGTCGTGCTTACTTTTTGATAGGTGGTGTGATTCATTTGTTTTTGGACGCATGGTCTATTTGTTTCATCACAATCATGGTTATTGTCATTGTCAAAATTGCTATTATAAATAACATTTGCATTTGGAGGATTGTAACATCCAGGAATAGCATTCCCATTATTTTGATTTATAAATGTTGCACCAATACTTATAGCGTATGCTCGACACTCATCCTCGTTGACTGACATATCTGGTGCACCAGAATTGACCTCTTCGTATCCCTGCTCCAATTTCACTTGGCTCAAGGTAATATATTCGCTACCGACTTGTATCCAAGCCGCGCATCCAGCGGTGCAGGATTGTTCCGCTTCGGCCGCATTACCAAAACGCGCTATTTCATTGTTTGCATCATAATAAGTCATCGTATGTTGAAACGTATGTCTTGCTACGCGATATCGGCCATTGACCATGACATTCTCAGGACACTTTGAATTATAGAGACCTTCTTGGTTCGTGGTACTCGGATGCATCGTATTTGTTGGTTCTTGCAATAGTGCAAACGGACTTAACTGCAATTCGTTTTTAAACGGCCAATTTTCTTTTGGGTTATGTACTTGGTAAACCAATCCTTGAAAAGTAAATTTTTGATGAAAATATTGCCGCGCACAGTCTACTAATGAATCAGTGCATTCATTTTCGTGTGTGCTGAGAAGTCGTCTACGCCTGGCACATGAAGACACTGTTAATTTACCCACCATGTTTTCGTGTGCAGTGCATAAGTAATAGTAGGTTCCAGCTGCAGAAAAAGTGTAGGTGACTGAATTGCTGCTAGTGACATCGGAATTCCAACCAGACAAACTAGAAGAGGGAAATGCATGTGTACCAGAGTCACAGTTCGTGCAATCTGAAGCAGTAACAACTCGTAGTGGATGTCCTGTAGTGCTTCTTGTAAACGTGTAGGCTTGGTTTAGACACAAAGCAATTGTTGGATCATTTTCAGAATTGTAAACAAAATGACTTGAGCCACTATTAGAGAAAGTCAATGTAATAGCGGGTGCTAAAGTCGTTGTTGTCGTAGTCGTCGTAGCTGCTACAGTTGTGGTTGCTGCTGTTGTAGTCGGTGCTACGGTTGTGGTAAGTGCTGCTGTTGTTGTCGTAGTCGTCGTAGCTGCTGTCGTAGTAGTAGTCGTCGCTGGTGCTGTCGTAGTAGTAGTCGTCGTGGTCGCTGGTGCTGTCGTCGTCGTGGTTGTTGTCACAGGTTCCACATAAGTAGCTGGAACTATATGATTGTACTTGTAGTCTGCGTGCAGTGGATTGGCATCGGAATCCGTAAAGCTGCTTTCCCAATCGCAACAAAAGTCGAGCCCCGAAGCACAGACTGCATCAGGTTGCCACAGTAGTAATACTTGTGTTTGCTCGTTAATGGACCCGCCGGCAATGCCATCTTCTGTTTCTTTATTCGCCCAATCAAATAATAATATATCATCTTCAAATTCTTGTGCTTCTGTCTGTATGCTTGCAGCCTCTAGTGTTTCTGAAAACGGATGCTCCACGCATTTACAAGTACCGGATGCAGGCTGGCATTCGCCGCTACCTTCTGAGCATTTATCACAAATGCCATCGCAATTGACACCGGCTATATCACTGTTGAAACAAAAACATTCACCAGTCACTACATCTTCTGTTGTCAAGACATCGGTTTCACAGGTAGCAAATGACAATGCCAAGCTCGTTTCTCTGCAACAGCGACCGGCAGAAGAAGCGGAATTGCAAACGGAGTCATCGGAGCCAGTAGAACATAGAATGTTACAGCGCTCGCCTCCGATGGAGCTATCCGTGCAATCGCAAGACAAGTAGTGGCACTGCCCGCTGTCTTCGACGGTCCCTGTCGTAGCTAGTAGTTGGCATGCATGTACAAAATCCAATTCAAACTCCGTGCCAACGGCAGCCGATTTCAAGGAACTGAATATCTGCGTACGGCATGCACTGCTCAAATTATGAGCCAAGACATAGGGAGCGAACGGCCCGTGCGTAGATAGCCGGGTATCGCAAAAATCTAAGAAATTAATATCGCTTTGCTTCTCTTGACATGCCACGGAGCAGTTGGCGATGCCACTGCTAAAGACGGTATCTATTTCATTCTCTGCCGTCTCCAAACCTTGGCAAAATTCTTCTTTATTAAAGGCACTTCTCCAAGCCGTGAACGTAGCCGTGCAATCATCGCAACTCTCAAAGACTTCACGCATCATGCCATCGCATGCATCTTGAAAGTCATAGGTTTCCAAAACAGAGGCACATGCCGCACATTCAGTCACTTTGGTTTGACTTGGACGTTTTATGTCGTTGTAATTATTATAAAAGGTATTAAAATCAAATGCATCTATGGCATTCAAGCATGTTGCATCGGAGCCACAGATTAATTCCTGCTCGGAGCCAGAGATTTCCACGGCACTTTCGTAATCAGCGCAGATGGAACCCCAAGATTGAGCAGCGATCGATGCAATGCAGTCTGCATCGCTAGTTGGGCACAATAAAGTATTGAGATCCGGTGCCGTTAAAAAGGACACGCACTGCCCGTGTGAAATGTCAGAACGCCCGTTTAAGGTCAGTGCATGTCCTAGGTACGAGGTAGCTAAATCGAGTGAGTAGAGCCGGACATCATTGTAAATGATACTGGAACTGGCTGGGTGTTCGATATCCACGGTGTTTAAGAATATAGCACTGCAATTGTTGCCATACACCATACAAAGCAACGGTTGTTCACTTAAAAAGGTCGTTGTCGTACCAGCTAGGTCTAAATCAAAGGTTTTATGTTCATAATTGATAATGACTTCCAAGTGCAACCAATTCGTGTCCACTATTAGATTCGTTCGTTGTGAGTTGACATAAATTGCTTTTCGGCGAAGGTCAATGGATACAAGGTAACCATAACCAATTCCTGCTGCTTGGTCGCGTAGCAAGATGCTACTGATAAAATCATTCCCGAACTCTGGGACCTTCATCCACATGCTAAAGTGGTTCTCTGTGTTTCCGGCACTGACACTATGAGTGTTGGCACCAAAGTAAGTGGTGTCGCGATAAAAATAAACCTCATTGTAGAGAGGTAAATTTAGATTTGGTCGGTTGTTGGTCCACCACTCGGTTTTTAAGATATCTAGCTCATCGGCCACATCTTGCGAGACAGTAATTCCGGTGCCAGTCAATACCGTTGAAGTTCCTATCGACAGGTCACTGATTTCTCGGCAGTAGGCTTCAAAGGCTTCAAGGCTGTAGGCACTCGCTACTGTCGTATCCAATGCATCACGATTGCCACAATAGGAGTTTAAATCTATTTGCTCTCGAATGCTTGGGCTACTTAACAAATCATTAGTTGCATCAAATTGTTTGACACGATCCAACTGAATTAATTTTTCACCCCAATCAATCGCTTCCACGCCGTCTTTGCAGGTCCGATACTTGCAGCTGGTTTTTGTATCGTAGCACCAGTGTGCATCACCGCTTTGGACATAAGACCCAGATTTACAACAAAGGCTTGGATTTTCATTCATTCCAAAAACTTGTCCACTGGCTTCGCGAATCGTTCCACAAGCAAGGCATTTTGGTGCTTTTAATCGACATTCACCTACCAAAACTCCAGTCTGGTTCCCTTCGCCAAAGCCAACGAACAAGCCATGAGATAGAGCCCTGCCACTAATAGACCGCACACTTGGCAATATCGTAGTGGTCTCACTGCTATCGACGTAGCTATCGTGTTGGTAGTAGGTTTCTACAACATACTCCGATGCTGCAAACGTAGACCAGCCATGCGGATAGAGACCAAGGCAGTATTCATACTCGACATCCGCTAGCGTGCAATCGTCTAAATTCGTATTGTCCTTGTTTAAAATACTTGCATCGCAAGAGCGTTTTTGAAATGGTATCACATGCTCCATTTCCGTGCATACCTCTGTTGTTGAGCAAGTAATACCATGTAACGAACCAGAGTAGGGTTGTGGTAAGACGATATTACTCGGCGTTTCAATTGTCTCGCGCGTTGCCAAACAAAAGCTAGTGATGCCAAACTCCTCTACTTGGTCCGGAACATCTTCGCATGAATCCGGATCCCGGCCCAAGCTTATCTCCTCGTTCCGAAAGACGGCGCAAGCACTGGTTGTTAGGGCCTCATTCTTCGTATATGCTTCCAAATCGGCGCAAAAGCCGTGGTCCGTGACCCAATCGACTTTCTTGAACTCCGCCAAGCAGCTAGCCGGGCAAGTTGCAAAGTCTTGCGATGGAAATTCACAAAAGGTTTTCCAATCGAATGAAGCGATGGCCATCGTGCAGGTGCTGCTGCAATCGACCGACAAGGATTGCAAGGTCTCGTAGTTTGCATAGGATACCAACGATTCGCATTTGGAATCAATNTNNTTCCACNAGNGCTTCNGAATCAATTAGTTGATTACAGGAATTACAAGAGCTCGTCTGCAATTCGTTTGGAATCGATGAGAAAGAAAAATCATAACAAAAACGCGACCAATCGTAAGTATTAATGAACTCCTTGGTCCAGCTCAGCTCCATCGCATTGCATGCTGGCAGTGTCGAAGTCGTCACTTGATTAATGAACTGAAAAAATTTTGGCCGCTTCTCCAAGTTGCAGTAGTATTGCGAATCCACGCGACCACCGGCGACGCTATTGCAATCGCTGTCCGAGCTGCAGGCCGAGGTCCCAGCCAGGCCAGCCACCGGGCTGCTGCTGCAAGTGCCTCTGCCGGAACAAATGTCACCAGCTAAGGAGCGTTTGCACTCGGAGTCGCAATTCGAGCCAAAGAACTGTGCCGATGCAGGCAGTGCCAAGGTCTCGACCTCGACATCCGTTAAATCAAAGCTGGTAATCAAATAAAAGCTATCTTCGTAAATGCTACGCTCCTCTTCGGATATTGCATCTTGAGGGTCGCATCGACATTCCCATGATGCATCGCTATTCTTTTTGTATTCTGGAGTTGCAAAGTCAAAGTAGTTCCCGAGCCTGTCCTCGCGGCAGACACCGTTGTTGCAAGCATCACTGCTACTAGAACCACATGTCGATTGGCAGTAGGTCCCCGTGTAGCCATCCAAGCAGTTGCATACTGGCTGTGCACCGAGGCTACTGCAATTGTCGGCTCGGCCCGAGCAAAAGACACACTCGGATCGAATGAATCCATCGGCATCGTAGCACGTAGCCGGGAAGTTGTCTAGCTCGGTCGCAGCAGCGTTGCAGTAGTAGTTACAAGATATTTCCCAAGAATTCAAAAAAGGTCCCCAATGCGTATCACAACTGCCGCAAAAGTTTAATTCTTCCAAATGTGGCTGAACTCCAGTGGAGCGCATCTCGCAAGTGCCATCGTAGGAACTTGCATCGGTCGGGCAATTCCCAAAACAGGCGCAGGTCCCGGTGGCTTTCAAGCAAACACCACGACTATTGCAAGTGGTTTCATCGCAAAACGTATTGCAGACATCTTTTGCCCCTACACTTTTTGATTCGGTAGTTGGATAGTAGTGTTCGTCGCAAATACCGCATTGGTAACTGAGGCTCTTGCTATCATCTAGCCCCGCAAAAACTGGTGCAGCGCGCGTGTCCAGTGCAAAATTAGCGTTACAAAGGCACTTTGCACACGTCCCTTGCATTTCTCCGTTTTCAAAAACACACGGCTTCACTAAACCAGTAATTGGATCCAAAACGGTTTCCGAAATCACACAGGCATCGGCATGCCCATGGCAGGTGGTCTCAGGGTCACAGTACTGCAAACAAAACGTCGATTCGGTAAAGTAGTTGTTGGCACATTGCAAACAAAATTCTCCGGTCCAATGCCCACGAATAGTATCATCATAACAAAGGCAAGTCCCGTCGGCTTGGCACTCGCCTTGCGCGCACGTCTTGGTGCTCGTGCTGCCATCGTTGCAGCTGCAGAGTGGCCCAGTCCAACCCGCGTCGCATTCGCAAGTCGTACCCTCATTGGTCAATGCACAAGCACCATGCCCAGAACAAACAAAACCATTACTATTAATCGGGCATGCCGTTTCACAAGTGGATTCTGGTAAAAACATTGTATTTTCGTTTGGATCTTGCAAGCATTCACAGGTACCAAAATCGTTGCAAATACCGTTGCCATAACATTCAGTGCCTAGTAAGATGGCAGAAGGCCCGTTGAAGACCTCCCGAATGCCCGGGCACAAGGTTTCACAAGCTAAACCACGTGCCAACGGATTGCAGAGGCAGACAGCATGGTCGCCTCGCAAGCTGCATTGTCCACGCCGCGAGCAGGGCCGGCAGCTTTGCTCGGTGCATGGATCGCACACAATGTCGCATACTCGGCTAGCTTCGGATTTCAAGGCTCCATCGACACACAGGGCCTCGCGGCTCTCTGCATCGCATGCGTAGCAGAGTGCATCGGGACAAGCCAAGACAGATAACGGTGCAGCTTGTTGCAAGAGTTCATAAGTTACCAAGGCATCGCCAATCAACGTTCGTGCATTGCTCTGTTTCAAACAGATCAAGTCACACTTGGTTCCTAGGTATTCAACTTCGCCAAAGTTGGTCGTATCCGTCCGGCACATGGAGCCAAGTGGGTAAGGTGGGTCGCCGTAGCAGGTGCTATTGGTCGCGTCGTGCGTCCCGCATAGCTGACAAAAATCACCAAACCACAGGTCCCTGCACTCGCACTTCCATCCATAAGTTCCTTTCACGGCAACCGACCCATGTTGACATCTTGATTTCTCGCAATAGTCCCCATAGAACGGCGCGATACAATTGCATTGATTTAGCTGCGTGTCGTAGGAAAACCCGTTCTCACAAGGACTGAACAGTTCATTGTATAGGATAGACAAGGGATTGAACAACAAAAATGTATTCAAGACAACGGCAAAAGCTAGAATGCAAAAGGCATAGACGGGGATGTGCCAATTTTTTGTAAATTGCATATCTTTTTAAAAGACTTATTGCTTAGATATATAATAGTTTCCTTTTATTATCGTTTAAAGTTATTAAAAATTAAAATTTTATATTGACGCGCCGCAAGGCACCGTCTGGTCGAAAATAATCGACTACTTCCACTTCAACCTCCTTCGCTCCAATCATCGCATTGAACCTTGATTCCGCATCAAAATCTTCGTAATTCTTCTCACCAGAATATTTACCGCCGCGAGGCAGTCGCATGACGTAGACGTTTTCAAAATAGGGTAAACCCTTCATCACACGCAATCGGGTTGCGCCCTTTTCAAGCATCAAGCATTCAATGTCGTAACGGTCTGCATTCAACTCTAGGACTCGAATCTTTTCTTTATGCAAAAAATTCCAAATTTTGTTAAACTCCGTAGCACCGCTGGGACCCTTACGATTTTGTTCGCCTTGCATAGTAAGGCCTTGAGATTTGTATATCCATTTCATTAACAAGTTCTCTATGGATTCTTGCATTAAAGGCTTTCTTATGATTATGATTTTAAATCTATATATATAATCCTATCGCAATAATAAATTATGGCTGCGAAAGATGATGATATTGATTTGGAGGAAGACGGCGATGTAGAGTTAAGCCTAGTTGACCGAACCGACGACAAAAAAGAGTTTGTCAAAATGAAAAAATCAGACGGGCCAAGAGGTCGCCTCAAAGCTTGCTTCACCTGCGAAGCACTGTGCTTGGTTGTCCTAGACTTTACTTTTTGCTGGCCACGCTACTTGTGCGATAGGATATGTGCATCGTGTCCGAAAATAGACTGTTGCAAGTGCTTCGGATGCTGCCCAACATGGAGATGTGGACCACCGGACCTGCGGACCATTAATTTTATTGCTGGTGTTTGGCATGCCTTACTGACCATCTTTGGAGTCGTTGGATTCTTTCTACAATCCTCGACCGATGCCGGTAAAAATAGATTGTTTCAAGTCAATTTGGATTGGCAATTTCCAGAGCGAGATTTTACGAGCAGTGCTTACCAAACGACGGCCATACAGCACTTTTTAAACAATACTTGCATACAGGAAGATGGCAGCATGACCTGCCCCGGCCAAAACGCAAACGAAGACTTTTTCACATGGTCCAGCTGTGCCAGGCGCAACAGCACCGACAGCATGGTGAACGATGCGTTCCGTCTAGCTACGCCATTGAAACAGTACGAAGAAACTTTTAACAACGAATTTTATGTTGTCTACCTTGTGATTGCATTTTCCGGCATCACTTCCATAGCACACTTTAGTATTGCATCTTGCTTATACAGTTACTATCGACGGGAACTAAAGGAATTTAGACAACCATTGCGCTGGCTAGAGTACAGCATCACCGCATCCATTATGATGGTTATTGTGTTGTTACTATGCAACATGACAGACGCCTTCGTGCTCGGAGGTATCGTTCTACTCACGATGTCTTATAATTCCTTTGGTGCAGCTATGGAATACCCTAGTGTCAAGCTGTGGGCCGTCAGGCTCTGGTTTTATGTCATATCGACATTGGGCTTCGCTTTCAGTTTTTTCGTAGCATTTATGTACTACTACCGCGCTATTTCCCCGTGGCTGGACCTATTCACCGACGGTTACAGCTGTTCTGCTTGGGGGGATTTGTTCGGCTTTGTTGCTATAGTCGTATGGGCGCTTTTTCTGTCCTACCTTACGTTTCCATTGAACGATACCCTCAAACATGTCTTTCTATGTTGCACGGAAAGAGGATGCTGCGGACAAGACAAGAACGAGGCCTTTATTGTTTTGGACGAACCAGACGAGGACGTTAACTGCTGCCTGAGGTGCTGCTACGATCCACACAAAGGTGTTCGCGGCCAAGAGTTGCACGAGCTGAGGAGGCAAGATTGTTATCGATTTTTTGAAGTGATGTACATCATCTTATCCTTTGTGTCAAAAACAGTTTTGGTGGCCATCGTCATGACATCGGCTTTAATGAGAGGTTCAGATTGAAAGAAAAAGTGTAATAAAAACTAAGACCTATATATTAAGACAGTAGATGAGACAAAGATTTCAATATGTCTCTAGCTTTTAATACAGATTTATCTAAAATGCCAAGCCTCACCACAGGGCACACACACAATGCCGATAATCCGTTCGAACCTTTTTTTGGTCCGGTATCGGTACAAGATGGCCAGAATGTTTCTAGCGAATCGGTTTTCGCACACGAAACATATAATATGCCAGAAGCCTACAAAGGCCGAAACCTCTTCTTGGGCGATATGCTCGACTTCCTTATCACAAGAACAGATGATTGGTACACTGCACGTGTCATGCCTTGGCGCGCTACCGATCAAATTCATGTAGCTTGGAATGTCTTTCGTTTCAACAAGACCATGGCTGATCTACAACCACATCAGGGTGTGCCACGGTACATTACAGCAGAATCCGAAGAACATTCTGACAGTTTAGTAAGGAGGGGTCTCGCATTTATCATTGAACATGGCTTCTATGCCACTGAGAGGGGGCGCCAGCATTATCTCTTAAATTTGGAAAATATTACCGAATCCGTACACATGACTTGCTACTACGGCGTCCTTCATGCGCTCTTGTCCGGCAAGGGGCACTGGAAAGAGTGGCAGCGACAGTACGGAAGACGCGTATCTCGCGTAGATGATTTGCTTCGTATGGAAAGAAATCGCTGGGCAATTGCACAGAAATCTGAACGTGGTATGTATTTGCTCGATGCTGAACTGAAAGATATGTTCAAGTATAAAAATGTGAGTCCCGACACCTGGATCTTACCGTCCAAAATGAGCATCTACATGACCATGGTGCCATCGAACGAAGTGAATTACTCCACATCCGGAAGCACATCGTTAGTGAAAAACAACAACAGTATCACTTCCGAACCAGCAAAATTGCTAACCTTCCGTGGTTCCGCAGTCTGTGAGACGATGCCATTCGATGTCGATTTTTCAGGTGAACCAACCGAATTATTAAGACGCGAGAAGCAATGTGGATCCTATTATACTATGCTGAGTCACAGTAATGCTAGTTTGGATGCAGGGCAATACCGATCCGACCATCGTAGTATCTACATATACAATGCGGATGTTGATCGCTTTGAGAAAATACAATTGGAAGAAGCATTGGATTCATGCTTTCGATTCACTGAAACTGGTGTAAATGCAAGCCATGTAGGTGTTGTAGATGAATATGGCATCCCTAGTGCAAAAGAAGTTAGTATGCGCGACGATCCATTGATGTGCCATCACAGTAACAAAAATGTTGGTGAGTTAAGAACACTGGGCGCAGATGCAATTGCACGTGCTGTACCAAATGGTGTCTGCAAATACTTAGGGGATTTACCATTGAATCATTTACGACGCGAAGATATCCAACGTATGCTTGACGCACCGGGATTTAATGGTGGTGATTACACGCGTCTTCCAGCACCGACTGTAGGGCGGACCAATTACGATCCTGGTGATGTTGCTACCTACGACTTAACCATGGAACCAAACTTGATCAATGCCTTCAATCAAGCTTGGGACCCTGTACTTTCCGTCGCCTTGCACGGCACCAAAACCGGATCCGCTACCGCAAGTCAATTGCAAAACCGCTTTTCGCAAAGTTTCCCAGAACAATGGAAAAGTTTATTATCTGCAGATGATTTTGAATATGCACGCGACAGAGTGGTTGCTGAAGCACAGAATTTACAAGATGACTCCGATGCATACTTGAACTACATTCAAAATGTAAACGACAAGTACGCAGAGCACTTGACCGACCGTGCTGTAGCTAGCCGCAGCTCTTTCCGTGATGACGGCATGTTGGCCGCAGCAGCTCGCGAGATCGAAGCACCAACGACCAAGAAACGCTTGAATGCACAAGAAAAACGAGTCAAAGACTTTGTATCTAAATTTGAAGCGACGTCTACCTACTGGCAGCGACAAAATGCAGAGCTTAGAAATAGCTCCGACGT
>NHEP01000223.1 GCA_002171515.1 bacterium TMED88
TTCTCGAAAAGACGCCAGCATCGGCTCGAGACCATTGGCCTTGATCTCAAGGAGCGTCGCAAACAACAGCCCGAGGCGACCTTTGGGAAAGCCTTTTCGTGCAAACCACACCACGTAGGGCTCGGGCAAGTCGATGAGCTTTCGCCCCGCATAGCGACCGAAGGGCATCTGCATCCGCGCGATCTCGATCAGCAGTTTTGGATCGAGTGAATGCCCCTCTCGCTCCTTTTTCTTTTCTTGGTCCATCGGGCCATCATGTCGCATTCCGCCCCAGAACGCTCACCCCTTGTCGGCTTTCATCCCCAGCGAAAACTTCACTCAGCGCTCGGGACGACAGTATCCGGCACGCAGGTTGTATCGCGCATCCGCAACGGGCTCTAGAGTCACGACTTCCCAGGTTTCGCCTTGCTCTTCCGGTCGAAGAGCTCCGTTCGGTACCACATACTCGCGCCCCGTATACTTCTCTGCGACCGTCTGATTCCTCCAGGTTTTGCATACGAAGGGATTCGGCATCGGGTTATAACCAAGCCCGACACCGGTATTCAGAGCGTTCGCATCCTGACAGAGCTCTAGAAGACCTCGGAAGGCCGCCGCATCACGCGGACCGTCGTAGTGTTTCTTAAAATTTTCCAGGCATTCCTGAGTGGTCGGGCCCCCGGGGCCCACCTTCATGCCCCCTGCTGCTGCCCGAGCGAGTCGGTAGCTTTCATTGCATCCCTTTAAATTCGACGTGGGGGGGAAACCAGGTTGCCGTCGCCAACTCAAACTTTTTTGGCAGCCCGTGATCTCTGTAAACACTCGAACGACATCTTTTTGATGCCACAGGGGCCGAGACTCAAAGACGGGAATATTTGAGTACCGCAAGACCACCTCTTTCTGGGCGTTCAGGTCGAAACGCAAATCCATCACTTCCTCAAGAAGCTGAAACCACGTCTCAAAAGAAGGCACGCGAAGCCGAGTTGCGCCGGCGGCGAGCTCTTGTCGATCGGCCCGCACGGCGTCGAGTGAATAAACAAAAATTGAGATGGGGTCGCGGGCCGCATCAGGATTACGGTTCGCAATGGGCACAGGGAATCCGACAAAGGAACCAATACCGACCCGAGTTTTGATCGGATCCTCCCGGTACTGGCAGCGCAGCTCCAAGTAGCGTTCCAGATTTGTGCTCCCATTTGCCCAGGCCAAGGCAAACTCTTCCGGATACAGATGTGTATCTCCTGTGTTTCCCCCTCCGGACACGTCGTAGCCCCAGGGCACCGTGACAAAAAGAGAAGGATCGACGCATCGCACTTCATATCGATCCCAAGCTGACTTGTAACCCGCGGGTGTGCGGATGCATGACTCTGGCTCGATGATTTCGCAATGGTCGGAGCGGATCGAATCTGAGTCGGCCGAAACAGGCCAAGCCAAGGCGAAGACCATCAGCCAGGCTGCCCCGATCCGACCAAATAAAAAGAAGGCGCGGAAGAGGGAGCCTCTCGAACCCATTAAGCCACTCATGACGTTGACCCCATTTGGCTGAAGTCGGCATGTCGGCGAAAACCCAAACCATCTGGGCTAGATCGCATTTCGACAGCCTTCCCGAGCTGTTTATCCTACACCCGGGAGCCAAAACCTGTCGCACGGATCGTCCGAGAACACCTTTGACGCCAAAAGCTTTGGTTTTTTGGGCTGATCGCTGAGCATTTGCGCCTGGGCTGCTGGCTGATCATTCAATGTGAAACAGACAGCTGGATTCGGTTCATTTCGAACTCCGGATAAGCGCTGTGCGCTTATACTCTTGAGGAGCCATTCGAGTCAGCATACCCAGGGAGCCAGGATCGGGCCTGCTCTGGCGCCTTGGCTCGAAACGCTCGACTTCCCACTCTGCCTGGAGCCACCTTGCCTGCTCTCGCTCGTACTTTGCTGCCCGCTGCTGTCGTCTTGATTCTATTTTTTGCTCCAGTCGCCTCAGGGAGCGATCTTGAGCAATGTCGCCTTGAGGTGACCCGGACCTACGTAAAGGCGTCCCACTGCGTCGGGCGCAATCTATCGAGAGCTCTCCTGGGAGGGCCCGATCGTTCAGAGCAAGGCCAAAGGCAGTTCGAACGCCGAGACCGAAGAATTCTCCGAAAGATCCATTCGGATCCTGTGGCCTGTGGAGCCACGCCGGAGCACGCCGCTGCGGTGATCCGAGATTTGCGAACCGACCTCGATCCCATCGAGCGGTTCAGCACCGGGGAATTCGAAATCCTCGCACGGAATTTGAGCAGCCCACGCAGAATTGCTTGTTCACCACAGGAAGGTGATTCCTTAGTCTCCGTCGCAGAAGCCGGGCAAGGCGGTGACACCGAGAACCCCTTCTACATCGCAGCCGACGGCCGACCGGCCTTTGTGGAAAACAGTGGAGCAGTCGGACGCCTGAATGCAGACCTGAATTACCAGCGCGTCCGAGAAGGGCTTCCCTCATCGGCAGCGGTGGACGAAGGCGGCGGCTTTCTAGACGCCAACGGCCCCAATGAGATCGCGTTTTTCTCGGACGGCGAGATGACGATCGTGATGGGCTTAGCGAGCAATACCGAAACCGACGAAGGCTGTCTGGTCGGCGAACTGACCGGTCTGCCCTTCACGCAAAATTCGGCTCGGGTTTACAATATCTCGACCGAAGACGAGGGCGACCCGATTGCGGCCGAAGGGTTCACCACCATCGTCGACCTCAGCCACGACACGAGAGGCGACCTCTTCGTCCTTGAATACGCACGGCGCCGGCTGCCGGGTATTTTCGGACTGACTCCGCCTCTCGGAGGACTCATAAAGGTCTCCCCGGATGGCCTGCGTCAGCAGTTGGGGGAGGCTTGCTGACCGCGCCGAACGGCGTCGCGGTCTGCGAGGGATACCTCTACCTGACCGATCGAACTCGCACAGCAGGCGAAGGTCGCCTGCTCCGCATGAAACTCAACTAAGACAAAGGTCTGACCGTGCGCTCCGACGACCCGCGACCTGAAGCCGAAGAAACACCGATCACACGTCCCACCCGACGCGGGTTTTTACGCTCTGCGGCGGCGCTCGGGGCGGGCCTTTGCAGCGGGCCGAACTGGCTGGTGCCCAGCTCTGCTCAGGCAAGCGTCGTCGGAGCCGACGCCTTCGGCCCCCTTCAGCCCCCGGACGCCCAAGGCTTAATGCTCCCGCCCGAGTTTTCCGCGCGGATTGTTGCGGTCGCGGAAGAGAAACCGATTGCCTCAGCCGCCGCTGCTTGGCCTCGTGCTCCGGACGGGGGAGCCACTTTTGCGAGGCCCGACGGTGGCTGGGTCTATGTCGCCAACTCAGAGCGAAGCCGTGGACGGGGCGGCGCCCGGGCTCTGGCCTTCGATGCCGGGGGCGAGATCATCGATGCGTACTCTGTGCTCAGCGGGACCACGCGAAATTGCGCCGGGGGGCCCACACCCTGGAACACCTGGATCTCCTGTGAAGAAACGGACTTCGGCTACAGCTACGAGTGTGACCCCTTCACCCCTGGATCACAGGGCATCGCTCGACCCGGACTCGGCCGCTTTCGACATGAGGCCGCGGCCGTCGACCCTGAAACCAGCATCGTCTATCTGACAGAAGACGAATCCAACGGCCTGTTGTATCGCTTCCGTCCGGACGTAGCGGAAGATCTTTCTCAGGGGGTGCTCGAGGCCCTTGAGATTCTCGATCCGGACGGTCAAGGCCCCATCGCACCGGGCCAAGTTCGCCCGGTCGGCTGGCACGTCATTCCCAACCCGGCCCCTTCATCGGGGCTCGAGACCCGTTTTCAAGCGGGACAGGCTTCTACTTTCGATCGAGGAGAAGGCATTGGGTATGCGGACGGCTTCTGTTACTTCGCCACCACCGGAGACAACCGGGTGTGGTCTCTTGATCTCGAAAACGATCTGATCCGCATTTTCTACGATGCGTCGACCTCGGCGGATCCGCAGCTCACCAACCCGGACAACCTGTGGACTTCTCCAACCGGGGATGTCTTGGTGGCCGAGGATGCCGGCAATCTCGAAATTGTGGCACTGACCCCGAGCGGCGCAGTGAAACCAATCGTGCGGGTCACGGGGCAATCAGGCACCGAAATCACAGGCCCCGCCCTCAGCCCGGACGGAACGCGACTCTACTTCAGCTCCCAGCGGGCCCCTTCGGCACGCGGCAATCGAGGCGTCACCTATGAAGTCACGGGGCCGTTTGTTCAAAACCCCGTTCAAGACGTTCCGTTGATCGGCCCGGTTGGCACCGCGGCCCTCGCCCTTTCGCTCGGCTGGATGGCTCGACGCTGGCTCAAAGGCGAACCGTTATCCGGGTGAAGCCCCAGCCGCTGCGCCCTCTTGTTTTCTCAACAGCAGCCATACCGAGAGAACCAGGGCGACAACTGCGATCCCTTGGGCGATGATGAAGAGATCGTAATAGGATGCCCCCAGCGAAATCATCCCCGAGAGTCCGTAGCTCCCAATCGCAAGACCGCCCCCAAAAGCCAGGGTTAAGACGCCCCAATCTCGCGGATGATGCGCCGGTCCGGTGATTTCACCGGTTCGAATCGAAGACAGCGTCACACAGCAGAAAAGAAAGAAGCCCATCATGAAGGCCGAAAGGGTGATCAGAAATACGCTGTCGGTGATCAAAACGATCAAGATGGAGACGGCCCCCAGGACGTAGTTCGCGACCAGGCCCCGCGACGTCCCCAGCACTCGCGCGATCACGCCGGCGCTCAAGGCGCCGATCAGGCTCCCGACCCCCACCAAACTAAAGAGGCGACTGCTCACGGCGGTCGCGACGTGGAGATCGCGATGCAGATAATCGGTCAGAAAAAGCATGTGGGGGGTGATGGCAATCGAGGCCAGAAAGTAAGCGGACCCCAGCAACCAAAGAGACGCCTTGGCCCCAGGCGGTCGCGGGCTTTCAGCCTGCCCAGCGGCCGCCGAGCCGCCCTTCGGCGCCGACAGGGTCATCGGCCAGGCGATCACCGCGAACAGACCCGTCAAAGCCGCCTCAAAGAGCCAGCCCGCCGTCACGGAAATGGAAAGAAATTCGGGCAACACCAATGAGACGAACACAATGGCGGCCCCGGCTCCCGTAAAGCAAATCCCGCTGGCAATTTTTTGCCAGCTTTCCGGAACGTGTTGAAGCACGAGTGAGGGGGTGAGAATGACCAAGGAGGCGCCGGCCATTCCCGTCAAAGCCCGGGCCAAGGCCAGGTAGGCGAACCCGCCGTCCCACGCGGACAGGGTTTGCCCAACCACCGCCAAAGCGAGCGAAAACTGCAGCAGGCGGCGGACCCCCCAGCGACTCGGAAGAAACAGACCGCCGAGGCAACCGGTGAGATAGCCAAGGCAGTTAAAGCCGCTGAGATAACCGGCCCCGGCCTTTGTCACCCAGTCGTGATCAATCAGGGACGGAATCAGCGGCGTATAGGCGTAGCGACATAAGCAGAGCCCGATGGCAATCATGCAAAAACCGGCCAATGAGGCATAGAAGGGGTTTCGCTGCTGCATGGCGCCTGCTCTCCTGGCCCGGGTCGTGGACAATGAGAGGCTCATTCTATCCCGGCTTGAGAACCCAGGCATCCATAGGCCGGCGCGTCTCGCGCCGCGACGAAAGCGGGCACAGCCCCGAGACCGGCTGGCGTTAGAGACTGCCTAAGAAAAGAATCAAGTGGGCCCGGCGAGCCTCAGAGAGCCCTTCGTAGAGGACTCGAGCATTCAGCGCATCGCCGCCATGCAGTCGAATGGCTTCGTCCACGGTTCGCGCGCGACCATCGTGGAGAAAAGTCGAGTGCCCGCTGACCGTCTCCTGAAGACCAAGCCCCCAGAGCGGGGCCGTCCGCCATTCGCAGGGCCCGGCGTCGCCCTCGCCGCTTTCGGCGCAAAGGTCTGGCCCCATGTCCCAGAGCAAGAGATCGGTCAAGGGTCGAATGGTGAGATTGCGAAACTGCGGAACGGGATGCGTGTCGCCGGTGGGCAAAGCCGGAACGTGACACACATCGCAGCCCGCCTCGGCGAAGGCCTCTTCGCCGTCGAGGATCTCGGGGTCTGTCAGCGTCTGCGCATCCCTCACGCGAAGCGCCACGTTGGGAGACTGGGCGGCGCGGGCCGCCGGGTGGCGTCGGATCGGCACGCCTAAACCTTGGATGTATTCCTCCATGCGCCCCACAAAAACGGGGTCAGGTGTTTGGACCCCCATGTCCTCGTCGAAGGCTTTTAGAATTTGATCTCGAAGCGTCGGCACAGAAGCCTTCCAACCGAATCGTCCTGCAGGCAGCTTGCCGCCAGTCTGCTGCGCGAGCGCGGCCAGGAAATCTGGATCGACCGCCTCCAGCAAGCCGAGGCCAATCAACGAAGGGGCGACCCGGAGGTCCCGCCCTTGGCCGTCGAAACCTTCCTGTTCAGGAGTGGCCCGACCCGGCGGCGCCGCTTTGCCCAACTGAAAATGGCAGTTCACGCAGGCACTGGCCTCGCGTGACGGATCGGCCCCGACGGCCTGCCCTCCGTTGCCCTGCAAGAGTTCGCCGAGAAAGCTCGCACGAAACAGCTCTCGGCCCAGAGTAAAGCGGTGCAAACGGGGCTGATCGATTCCCAGGAAGGGTTGAGAGAATTCAAAGCCCGGACTGCCGTGGGAAAAATTCGTCGTGGGGCCAGCGGAAAAGTATTTCGCGTCGTCTCGCTCGAAGGTGAGGCCGCCCTGCCCGGCTCGGTAGCGAAAGATGTCCGAGTAGTACTGCGCCGATCCGCCATTGAGTGGACGCCGGGGCGTGAATTCAAGGGTGACGATTTCTTGGTCGGCGCGGACTTCCGACCAAGGCCGGCCATTCGTGAAGCGAACCTCAAAGAAGAGTCGATCGACCAAAAAGTTCGGATCGTCATTGGCGGGACCGTCCGGTGCCCCCTTGCCCATGAAGCCACCCCCACGGTACTGGGGTGGATCGGCAAACCCCGGGGTCACGATGTGGTCATGAGTGAAATTGACCATGCTCAAAGGGGTTTGCGGCGAAGCGAGCTGCACTTCGAGCCGATCGGGGTGATCGATCAAGGTCACCTCGTAGGCACTGCCCTCGGCATATTCGCCAATGTAGACATCGTGGTTGAGATCGGATTCATGACGATCCCGAAAGCGCTCCGCAAAGCGCGTGACGATCGCCTCGCCATCGAAAGCGATCAGCCCCGCCCCGCTGGTCTGGCGGCCGGTCGGCGGGCCAGGGGGGGGCTCGGCAGAGGCATCGGGATCCGGCTCAAGCGAGACAAAAGGGTCCGGATCAACCACCGGCGGAGGGTCCGGCTCGGGCTCAGGGGCACCGGGGTTCGCATTGTTTGCCGCGCCACACAGGCTCTCCACGCTCGATCCCTCGGCGGTCCGAGTGATTGCCAGCTCGCCGGTCAGACACTGCTGGCCGTCATCCTCCACCTTGAACTCAATCAAGACCGTTTGACCGATCGCCACCTCCGACGCAATGTTGCGTCGATAGAAGCCGCCTGCGCTTTCGCCGGGCAAGCAGTTTCCATTCACGCAGAGATATTGAAAGGACGCGCTCCAGCCTTCGTCGACATGAAAGAGCTGCCCAGCCGCGTCGATTCCAAAAGCCCCCCGAACCGGGGAAAAAAAACGGACCGTATCAACGTTCATAGCCGCGTCGCCCTCTGCGAAACGCATCTCGAAGGTGGCGCCGTCGGGAACCGACAAGGGCAGCCCGAGGAACGCGTAGGCCCCCACCCAAGCGCCGGTGGATTGGAAGTCGACCCGGCCCGCAGAGGCGCCGTCGATCCAAATCGACAGCGCCCCGGAAAGCTCGGACGCATATCGGATGGACACCCAAGACGCCGCGGGAACAGATTCAAGAAGAAAACCGGCGCCCTCCGAACTGAGGTAGGCCACCCCCTGCCCCCCAGAAGCCGCCGGATCCTCATAAAGAGAAGCCGCACCGAGCAGCCGACCCGACTCCGCTTCCTGCGTCGTGACCTCGCCGCAGCCGAGGGCGACGAGAACAGAAAGCAGCCCCCCGACCAACGCCACGACACGCCAGAAGGAATTTCGCCGGCCTTGTCGTCCACCCATCGTCGCCTCCGCTCAAGACGGCCAAGACCCTTGGG
Organism: bacterium TMED88; assembly: GCA_002171515.1. Taxonomy (GTDB): domain Bacteria; phylum Myxococcota_A; class UBA9160; order UBA9160; family UBA4427; genus TMED88. The sequence continues at coordinate 8,082 of NHEP01000223.1, forward strand.
TGGCCCCCATGCGGGTCACTCACCGGGCTCGGCGACCTTCAGTTTGGCCGGCCAAGCGGAGTTTCAAAGTGACTGCCCTCACCTTCCCCCAGCGATTTTCAGGGAATTTTCGCCACTCGAAGACGCACGCGACGCTCATAGACGAAACTTATCTATAGGCACGCAGAATGGCGGCCTCACGCCGAAGGGATCCGGCCTCCATGGTGCATGGCGCCCCCCACTCAGGCCAATCCGGGGCGCGGATGCCGACGAAAGCCGGTTCTGATATCGTTCGGCCTCTTCAAAGGCGCCCACCCCGGCGCCACCCTAGGATCGGTCTGACTTCGAAGAGCGATGAAGACAGACCGTGCGCGCCGGTAGCTCAGCTGGATAGAGCATCAGGCTTCGAACCTGAGGGTCGGGGGTTCGAATCCCTCCCGGCGTGCCATTTCAAACTCGGCCATCGAGTGCCTGAAGAGTCCCGCTTTGAACTGCGCAGCCGTGGGTTCGACTTAGGAGCGCAGCGACGCGTCGAATCCCTCCCGGCGTGCCATGTTTCCCCTCGTTTTTCGAGGCTTTAGCGGTCGCGAGCGATTTGCGGCGACTGCTCTAATCGGCTCAGTGCCGCGGGGGTGCCGTTTGGTGCCGCCAAAGTCTAGGAAACTGAGGTCGGTTTCTTCCTCGCGAAGAGCATGGGCGTAGACCCGAAGCGTGAACTCGGGGCTCGCGTGGCCCAACTGCGAGGCGACCCACCGAACGCTCTTTCCGGACGCAAGCGCCAAACTCGCGTGGGTGTGTCGAGCGTCATGAAGGGGTTTCGTGACCAGTACGCGCGAGGCGCTGGCTGTCCCGGGGACCCGTTAACACTATTAACACTATTTGCTGACACCAAGTGACCGTTCGGTCCCACTTCCCAGGCTGCACTGGGAGCGTTCCGCTCCGAGGATCGGAGGTCGCGTGGGGATTCATCGCTGGTTAGGGGTAGCAATGTTGGCCGATAGGGTTAACAACGGATGCGGTAGCACTAGCCGTTCGGTAGACACGCGACATGCAAAATAAGACCAAGCTCCTCGCGCTACTCGCAGCACTCACCTTGGCCGCTGGTTCGGCTTCGGCTGCGTCTTATCAGATGATTGATGGGACGATTGTTGATCCGATTCAGGATCGTCGCGGTGGAGATTCGGCGTACTCGTGGAAGAACCTGGAACCCTACACGAACCTAGCCGGCGCGGACCTGCGTCACTCGAACCTGAACAGAGCGAATCTGAGCTACACGTACCTGGGCAACGCGAACCTGAGCAACGCGAGCCTGAACAACGCGAGCCTGAACAACGCGATCCTGAACAACGCGAGCCTGAACAACGCGAACCTGAGCAACGCGAACCTGATCTGGGCGGACCTGGTCGCCGCGGACCTGAGCAACGCGGACCTGAACAACGCGAACCTGTACTTCGCGAACCTGAGCAACGCAAACCTGTACTACGCGGACCTGAGCAACGCGAACCTGCGCTACGCGGACATGTACAGCGCGGAACTGCCCCACGCGGACCTGACCGGCGCGGACCTGAGCAACGCGGAACTTGCCTTGGCAGTCCTGAACGGCGCGGATCTGAGCAACGCGGACCTGAACAACGCGCTCCTGTTTTACGCGAACCTGAGCAACGCGAACCTGCGCTACGCGGAGATGTACAGCGCGGAACTGGTCAACGCGGACCTGCGCCACGCGGACCTGTACACCGCGGACATGCGCAACGCGGACCTAATCCAAGCGGACCTGAGCTACGCGGACCTGACCAATGCTTTGCTGTTTTCTGCCGATTTGGAATTCGCTAATGCTTTTGCCAGCGCCACCTGGACCGGAGCCAAGTACTCGCTCAATGCCGTAGATAACAACGGTAATCCGATCCCAGACACGACCTTCCCACCCGGGTTCGACCCGATCGCCTACGGCATGATCCCGGTCCCTGAGCCGGGTACGGCATTGCTCGTCGGACTCGGACTGATCGGCCTCGGTGTGCGGAGACGACCTCAATACCCGCCGAGTTAACGCCCCGTTTTGGCGATCCGTTGGGATCGTCCTGGCCATTGGGACAGCGGATGCGCTGTCGCGCGTTCGAGCTAAGAAGCATCCTTGAGCAGCGCTTGCAGTTCTTCCGCTGCGGCTTCCATCTCAAGTCGAAGCTGAACGGCCTCGCCATCCGCACCGGCGATCTCATGGCGGCTGAGCGCGGGATAGAGACGATCCACAAGCATCTTGCGACTCGGGATGCACCCGGAGATGGCGTCGTCCACGATGCGCTCAGCGAGCACCTGGAGCTTCGTGGCGGCCTCTTCTTTGTCCGTTGCTTCGCGTCCGATCTTGTCGAGTTCGGCGTTGATGAAGCGACGGAGCTTGTCGGGCGGCCGACCTGCGGGGTTGCCGGATTGGCCTTTCTTGAAGCGCGTGTCTTGACCGATGGTGTTGCCTTTTTGGAAGGGCATGGTGTGTTCCTTGTGCCGCGTTCAGGGTCGTTTCTGGGTCTGAAAACTGGGCCGTATTTGGGCCGTCGGGCCGTCACGCGTGATGCTCGGTGATGCCCAGTGACGCCGCGTAAGTGTGGTGAACCGCAACTAGCCGTTATTTCTTACGCCTTCGTGAGGCTTCGAACCTGAGGGTCGGGGGTTATGGGCCAGCTGCGCTGGCCTTTCTTCGCCAGCAAAGCTGGCTCGCGAATCCCTCCCGGCGTGCCATACAAACTCGACCATCGAGTGCCCCAAGCGCCCCGTTCTGGACTGGGCAGACGTGGGTTCGACTCAGGAGCGCAGCGACGCGTCGAATCCCTCCCGGCGTACCATTTGATTTCAAGTAGTTAGGCGATCCGCTCCGAGATAGGGGTCAGTTGAAAATGGTAAAGACGGGAAGGGAGACGTCGCTTGAACGTGTCCGGCGTCAGTCGAACAACGACACGATCACTCCATGGTGCGATCCGTGACCGTGACCGTCGTNGCAGGGTTCGCGTCGTCCCNAGGNTCGTGGAAAAGGCCAGGCGCGACNCTGGCTTCCACTGCAGGGCTCGAAGCGTCAAGGCATGCGATGACGANGTTGTCGGGATCGTCGTCGACCAGCGCGGTCGGCTGCNCCGTGGTCCCGTCTTCGAGTNGGATGGAAACGCCCAGGCGCTGCGGCTCCTCCAGAGCGGTCGCAGCGGGACCACTCACACCGCCTCCCCAGACAAGCTGGACGGCCTGCGTAGAGTCCGGTGGGCACTCGCCGCCGATTCCGGGGTTGTCGGGTAGATAGCGCTCGGCCAGGACGAGGTCGGGGCCCGCCTCGAGCGGGGTGACGTCCTCAAAGCGCAGACCGCCGAACTCCGCGCCGTTGAGTTCTTGCAAGACACCGACGACCTCCACTGCTCGTGGCTGGGAGTCGGCGGTACCGAACGTACCGATAAGCAGGACCGTGCGCAGTTCCAGCGCCTCGACGGCCGGCCGCAACGTCGCGCAGTCCGGGGTCACGCGCTCTCCGGTTGCAGTCTCCACGATGAAGTCCGAGGGAGCGACGCTGGCACCATCAAGTTGCACGGAGAACGTCACGGGTGCGCCATCTTTTCCGGCGGCGCCCATGCACAGCAAGTTCGCCGGCGGCGGCAGCCTGTCCAGCCCGTAGTAGAACTCGAGGATGCGCGGCCCCTCATCGCCGGTGGCATCCAGATTGGGCGCGTCGCTCGAGCCGGCGCCGCTTCCGGCGTCACCACACGCTGCGAACGAGAGCGACAGAATGAGCATCCATAGCGGTCTCACCTTGCGTACCCGACCGCTGCGCTTCGCGTGACAGTCGGCGGAGACGACGAAGTATTTGTTCGGGTCGCCTGCGCGGGCAGATCGCGCCCAGCCTTCATTTCCGGGAGTTTCCTGTCGCAAGGCCACGGTGGTTTCGATGCTGGGCATGGTGATTCCTGTCTGTGATAGGGGTCAGGTAAAAGGGGTGAAGACGGGAAGGGAGACGTCGCTGTCGTCGATGGCTTCCCTGTCGGTCGGGCTGCTGGCACTCACGGCGACTCCTTGGACCACGGGCAACGATTCAATTGAGAGTGATACTCTCAATCTCAATAAGAGTCAACGCTTCGCTCGAGAGTCAGAGTTGAAGGACCCATTTTCGGCTCAAAGTATCCAATTTTTAGGGTTTTTTGGATATTCTCGGTTTCATCTCCGGATTGAGAGCTTTACTCTCTTCTTGGACGACCCGAGATCGGTGGACTCACCAGAGGGGGAGAGTGCATTTGCGCGCGGAAACGGAAGGAGGAGAGAGCCAGACCCGGGGTGGGACGGCGAAGGCCGAGCGGGTCGCTCGTGTGATCGACAGCTTCATTGACCTGGTGCTAGAGGGGAACACTCCACCCACTCCGGAGCAAGTGCGTGAGCGGGCGGGCGTCTCGTCGGCCACCTTCTACCGCTACTTCAAGTCCTTGGACGATCTCCGCGGAGCGGCCGTACAGCGGGCGGTGGAGCGCTTCGGTCATCTCTACTCGGTGCCTGAGATCGGCATCGGCTCGCGAAGCGATCGGATTCATCGCTTCGTCGACAGTCGGATCGCCCTTTGGGAGAAGATCCACCATCTCGATCGGTTGACACGCAGTCGGGCCGTTCGGATTCCAGCAGCTCAAGAGTTCGTTGATGGTATGCGGCGGGTCATGACCGCCACCGTCGAGCGACACTTCGAACCGGAGCTTCGACGCCACTCATCGGCGGAGCGAGCCAGTATCGCGACGTCGATCTTAGTGCTCACTTCGGGGGAGTCCTGGGAGCAGTTTCGCGAAGCGCACGGGTTCAGCCCCTTCGCTACAGGCCGAGCGTGGGCGCTTGCGATCGATCGAGTTCTCGGTGGCGATTGAGCAGGTCGATCGATTCCGCGGTTTCAGTACGTCTTTCCGCTCCCTTTCGTCGGGCGCTCGCTATCTAGTGGGAATTCAAGATCGGCCCGTCACGGGATCCCATAGGGATTTCACATAACGCCCATACTCGGACGTTGTGTCAAAATCCAGCTTGAAAGTCCTATCCTCCTAAGAAGCATCCTTCAGCAGCGCTTGTCGTTCTTCCGCTGCGGCTTCGATCTCAAGTCGGAGCTGAACGGCCTCGCCATCCGCACCGGCGATCTCATATCGGCTGAGAGCGGTATAAAGACGATCCACAAGCATCTTGCGACTCGTGAGGCTCTTGCGTGGAGGCTTCCCTCAAGGGGTCGGCGTTCGATTGGTCTTAGGCAACTGCTTTCGAAAGCAACTGTCAATACTGGGAAATATGGGGCCGGGCTTTCAGTGACGGCCGAAACGCATCAAGCGGAGGCTTGGGCAGAGAGCTTTTCTGCTCATCCTTTTACCACCCAAGCTCTGTATACCGCAGTCAAAATGACTGATTTGTGAGATGATGGGACGCTCGGAGACGATCAATCACCTCAGATGCGACCCTGGGAAAACATGAGGTGAGAACACAGCTGGATAAATGCTGAGAAGGAATTTCGTGATGAAGCTGCTTTTGTGTGTCGGGTTCTCGTTACTCTTTGTGGGCGCGGCACAGGCCACGCCATATCAGCGGATTGAAAGTACAGTCAATATCCAATCCGTTGATCAAAATTACGGGCTAGTGGATTGGAAAGATTTGCTTCTTGATGATCCGGGTGCATCCAGTTCGGCGACCACAGCAAATGGGAATTTTCTTTATGGAATTTCTCAGACAACGGCACCATACAACTATTATGCTGTGATTAAGAACTCCAATTTCGCCGAAACCAGTTGGGCAAACATTGAGCAAAGAACTGCCTATTCGTATTTTGACACCTTGATGAATCAAACGAGGTATTGGGCAGTCGAGTCCTATTCGGGCACCTTTTATAAATTGACTCGGCAAAACGCCGACTCCAACATCCGCATGTTGGTTGGAAGCGAAACGCTCATCCCCGAACCCACCACAGCCGTACTTCTCGGACTCGGCTTGATCGGGCTCGGTGTGCGGAGACGGGTCAGCTAAGAAGCATTCTTGACTCTTCGCATTATGTGATAATGCAGGCTCGTATTTTTAGCTCGGGGCAGCTCTCATGTAGGCACGTCGTTCTTTTTGGTTTCTCCTCTTTTTGACCATCCTTGTCTTGGCCTCACCGGCTTTCTCGGCCGGGGGCGGTGCGCCGAGTGAAGAAAGTATTTCTCCGGGTTGCCAGGTGGCGATGGATACCGCGGCGGGAAATTACAGTCGGTGCTTGCTACGAGCCGACGCCGGTTACGCTGTGCATGAGAATCAGAGCACACTGGAAAAACGCCAGGCAAGCTGTGAGAGGCACTTTGACCGTCGCACCGACCGGGCCACCCAGCGCAGCGGGTGGGAATGCCCCTCAAGCGACCTCGTGACCAGCATGAAAGACCGCACCGAGAGCTACGCAGGGGCCATTGCGACCGAAGCGAGGGGCGAGCCAGTGGTTTCGCAACTCTATGTACAGATATCAGCAGGCGGCTCGTTGACCGAGACCACGCTCACCCTCTCGGGCATTGACGAATCCACAAGTTGGTTCGCGGAACGGCCCTACCGGGAGGTCGGACGTATAACGACGACGGATTTTGTGGCGCTGTTTTACGAGGAAGGCCCCAACTCCTTTGCGATGGATCCTCCGAATGCGGATTTTACGTGCGAGATGGATGGAAAGGCAGTCGCCCAGGAAGTGGTCCTAAAGGAGCCCAAGCTCGATCCGATCAACAATACGCTCACCTACCAAGTCACGCTCGTGCAGCCCGAGGGTAACGGCGATTCCTTTAGCGGCATTACATGCCAATCGGGCACGAGTCTATTTATCGATTCTGGGGGTTCGAACCCTGTCTGCAGCTCAGGCTACAACTGTTTTATCGGCGCATTTTGTTCGACAGCAGCATCCTATTCCCTACCGTCACCCGGCTCGCTAACGGGGTGGTCCAATGTATACGCTGGGGATACACCAGCCTCTGCTATTCCTGCTGCTTTGGGATGTGGTGTGCCGACGAGTGATAACGGTGAGTGGTCCAACGGTGTGTCTTATTTTAATTCGCTCCTGAATCTAGCGGACGAGTCAACTGACCCGCAGTGTCAGTTCGATCCCCTGAATCCTCAGTCGTTTCCATGTTCCATTACATCGACGGTCGTGGCCATTTGTGGCAGTCGATAGACCGCTTTCTGGATGGCAGAGGAGCCTCATTGAGCCTTCGCCTTTCGCGACCGATGCGGTTCCAGACGGGTGTAGCCCTGCACCATTGCTACGACGATCCGACCTGGGCCGGGATCGACGTCTAGATCCAGATCACCTGTTTCGCAGAGTGGCCCAGGCCGCGTTCGCGCGGTCCTGGGCCATGAAGCGAAGCTGCACGGGGCTGGTGTTCGAAAGGGTGCGCCAACAGTCAGGGTCCCGGCCGAACAGGGCGCCCTTGATCACGGGCACGAAGCTCGAAATCCACTGCTGACGCCCGACTCGCGAGCGGGCCTCGTAGTCGGCCTCGAGGGTCGAGCGGATGGCCGCATCGACGTAGTTCACGCCTTCGATGAGCGAGCAGACCGTGCGCGCCCACCAGCGCGGGTTCACCTCGATGAGTTCAATGCGGCCGTCGCTATCGCGAATTCTCATGTCGATGTTCAAGGGGCCCGAATAGCCGGACGAAGCCACGATGCGGCGGCCGAGTTCTTCGACGCCTTCGTGGTCGACAAAGTCGGTGAGGTCAACTTTGTCGCCCTCCTCGAGACCGACACCTGCGTAAAAACTCGTCCGCATGACGGACGAAACCACGATCCGACCTTCGCGCGCAAAGCCGTTAAAGTCGATGTCGGTGCCGTCGAAGTATTCCTGGGCCAGCGCGGGGAGATCGCCCGCTCGCTCGCCCGTGAGACTCTCTAGGTGGCGCTCGAGGGCCGCGGCGTCTTCCACAACGGCGAGCCCACTACCGCCCGCCCCAAGCACGGGTTTCACCATGATGGGATAGGGAACGCCCGCTTTGGCGACGAGCTCGGCCGCACCCTCGGCTCTCGTCATCAGCACCGAGCGCGGGTGGGAGATGTCGTGCTCAAGGCAGAACTGATGGAAGCGGTGTTTGTCATCGAGCATCGCGATGGTCTCGAGATCGGCGGTCGGAATCAGGGCCGCCTCCTTCTCGAGCCTCGCGCGGAAGCGACTCGCAATGCGGACGCAGTCGTAGCTGGTGGGGACGATGACGTCGACATTGAATTGACGGGCCGCAGTCGCAATCTCCTCGGCCAGATCTTCGCTGGCGTTCTCGAAGTCGAGATCGTTCTCGAGCGCGACGAATTCGCGGCACATGCGGTGATGGCGCAGAGAGGGGTTGCGCTCGCCCCGACCGGCGACGAAAACCTCGTGACCGCCGCTGGCTGCACAGAACAGCAGGGTTCGGGCTTCTTGTTCGCTCAGCAAAAGGACGCGTGCCATGAGACCCCCACCTCCGTGCCTATTCGTTCCACTTCGGACGCCGCCAGCTCTCGAGCGAACGCAGCAGGTTCGAAGGACGCAGCTTCCGCAGCAGATTCAGCCACCCGATGTCGGAGTAGAAAGACAGCGGCGGCAAGGTCGCGAATTTCAGCGATCGCATCCGAAGCACACGGGACACGATGTCGCGGAAATAGACATTGTTGGTGGCCTGCAGCTCGGCCGGCGATCGGGAAGCCACCGATCTGGAAAGCGCATCGATCCGGGCCGCGATTTCTTCCGCCTCCTGCCCTTCGCAGAGCGTAGGAACGCCGTCCACAATCCGGACCGGGTGGATCTGGCTCTCGAGCACGCGGCCGTCGTCCCGGGCCAGCGTCGCGGTATAGACGAAGGTCTTGTTGGCCCACTCGTGCGGCTCGTCGAACACGAAGTTGCCGAGGCTGTGGACGATTTCTGCTGCGCCGAAACGCTCGATGGCCTGGGGATAGTGCGGACCGTGCCCGAGGACGACGGATGCGCCCGCTTCCAGCATGCGCCGGGCCTGATCGCGCTGATGGGGAATCGGGTCGAAGCCGTACTCGATGCCCCAGTGCACGCTCGTCAGGACGATGTGGCCCTGCCCCCGCAACTCCGTGATCCGGGCCAGAAGCGGTTCGATGCGATGATCGGCAACCCCTGGGCGTCCAGCACCCGCGCCCCGCGTGCTGGCGGAATAGATGAAGACGCGCGACAGCACCGACACCGGCCGACCGGCGACTTCGAGCGTGGCCGGTTCCGCCGCGGCCTCGGGCGAGCCGCCAGCGCCACAGCTCGCGATGCCGGCGGCGTCCAGGTGGCGAAGCGTGTCGACGAGGGCCTCGTCGCCGTAGTCACAGATGTGATTATTGGCGACCGAGACGACGCCCACACCGAGATCGTTCAGAAACGAGAGCGTATCGGGATGAGACCGGAAAGCGACGTTGGGGTCCTGGCGCGGGAAACGCGTCCCCCGGGTCGAAACCGTGGTCTCGAGGTTGGCGAACACGAGGTCGCACTGGCTGAGCAGTTTCCGAAGCGGCTCACACGCGAAGTCCTGCCGGTTCGCAGCAAGTCGCTCACCCACTGAGCGATCGAGCATCACGTCGCCCAGAGCCGCGATGCGCAGCACGGAGTCGGAGCCGCTCACGAAGCGACCCCGAGCAGCTCGCGCAAGACGGCAACGGCCACCTCGGGGTGCGATTCCCGCGCCGAGTCGTAGTGGTGATGAAAGGCCGGTGTGGTGTTGACCTCGTTCAAGAAGGCGTTCCCGAAAAGGGGCTGCGTCGAATCGACGGCGATGAAGTCCACGCCGGCCAGCTCCGAACCCACGACCGAGGCCGCGCGGACCGCGGCCTGCTCGAACTCGGGGTGGAGGCGGCCCGTCATCTCAGTGTCGTAGACCGTTCGGAGTTCAGAGCGCTCCGGGGCCTCGGGCGGCAGCGACTTCACCAAAACTGCCCGACCCGAGCGCGGCACGTCGGTCAACGCGATTCCCTGGGCGGCCAGCGTCATCCGCGCATCCCGGTCGATTCGAATCACGGGGTTGGCGCCCGCGCACAAGGTCTCGACGTCGAACTTGCCATCGCCCACGACGCGGCGGCCGCTGCGCACCACGGCATGGACCGCCCGCCCCCGCAGCACCAGCACCCGGAGCGACTCGCCCGGAACCTGCCGTTCGATCAGGAGCGAGTCGTCTTCCAGCGAAGCCAGCAGTGCGGCGCGTCGCAGTCCCCTCTCGTCTTCGACATGGGTCGTGACACCACGCCCGCCATACCCTCCAGCCGGCTTCACGACGCAGGGCGAAGCCTCCTCGGACAAGAACCGAGCGGCTGTATCGAGCGTCGCCAAGTCGAAACGAAGATGGGGCGGAATCGGCAGACCCACGTCGCGCAGCATCGCGTGAACCAGCGGCTTGCGCCCGGCCAAGCGCAGCGTGACGGGGTTGTCGAGTTCGACCTGATAGTTAAAGACGCGGGTCGAATGGTCGCCCAGCGAGATCTCCCAAGC
>NHEP01000224.1 GCA_002171515.1 bacterium TMED88
TGGGTCGCTAACCTTTCATGATGAATACGGCGAAGACGGTGACGAGAACGAAGCTGAGAACTGGGACGAGAATGCAGAATGGGAGTATGAAGAGGACTGGGAAGAAGGCGAATGGGAAGAAGGAGAACAGGCCGAGGCCGAAGAAGACAGCTCGCCTCCCGCTGCCGACATTCCTGAGCCTCCTGCTCCAGTCGCTTCTCGTCGGGCTCGTTTCTCGGATAGTTGTGAGGTAGAGGAGTTCGACGCGGATTCCTTTGTCGGAGGTCCGCGCCATGGCAGCGAATGTGGTGCGAATCTCACGCGGGTCAGACTCCAGCCGGCTATTCTATCGCGGAAACCGCCGGCAGTGCCCTCTCCGAAGTTGGTGCAGGCGTACTCGGGGTGTTGTGAGGCGCACCCCTGACCTAGTCAAGGGGCGCAGCAGCGCCCTACATCCACTGTGCGCCCTATTCTGAAGGGATCTGCGGCTCGACGCTCCCAAAGTCAACCGACGGGAGATCGTCAGCCGAAAGAAAGTATCTATGAGAACGGAGCCTTCATAGAACCACTTCGGGAAATTGAGCTGGGACCCGGTTTCAACTGCCTGGTGGCGTTTGAAGTCAATGGGGTGCAGTTTCGAGCCTGCCTTGATACTGGGGCAGCGCGGAGCATGATGCGTGCAAAGTTTGCACGTACGCTACAACGGAGTAAAAAGACCCAGGACAAGGTTGTTGAGCGTTGCCGTCTCAAGAACCAGTTGTTCTGTACGGGGGTTTGTGACGGGATGGATTCGAATCTTATCGCGCACACGCTTACGGTAAGTGGCAGTTTTGTGCCCTTGGATCCAGATGGTCACAAACCACCTCCAAAGGTCGAGCTTGAAATACAGTTCGGTGAACTTGAGAATGCGTCGGATCCCATTCTTATTGGATTTCCGGATATCATCCAATGGGGGTGCAAATTCTTCGCGGATGCTGATGGTAACAGCTGGGTGTCGTTCGAAAACCTCGGTTTTTCGGTGTTGACTGAGCGGCCTGACCTCACCACGGCTTGACAAACCCTCCAGCCTGCAAAGCAGCTTTCGGTCCGAGGACCGGCAGTTGTTTCGATCCCGTGTCGACTTGGGATAAATGGGGCCAGAAAGGGGCAAGCAGTCAAGGATCGGTCAGACCTGTACGGTGTTCAAGTCGTTGAAGGGCCTATTGAAGGGCATGCCGAGTCGTTGAGTGCTGGAGCAGCCGCCTCCGTGACTCTGGTTGTTCAGCCTGACGTCGTGGCGGTAGTGGGTCCAACCCATTACCCCTGGGTTGTTGGCGAACCAGATGAAAATTTAGCGACTGCGTCAGCACTCAGTGCTCGGCAAGCTATTGTGGCTTCTCGCGCCTTGGCACGGCATTCAGACGATAAAGCTGGGGTGTACCAAGTTACTCGTGGGGAAAAGATCCTTTCGGTACGTTTTCATGACAAATGTCAGCATCCAGATGACACACTGGAAAAACGGCAGTGTGGCCACTCCTTTTGCAAAGTGTGCAACGGGTTCGTTTGCCCATGGACACGAAATATCGTCCGTGGGGCACTCGCTGTTGTTTCTTGCAATCGGAATTTCAAGGACTGGGGACAATACGAGTTGTCTTTTCAAGAGAATTATGAGCATCATGCTCTCTTGGAGCCCAGTGTTGTTGAAGCGCTTACGCTTAAGGGGGTTCGGAGGTTTCCGGGCACCATGGCGGCAGTCCCGCCAGCGGGTAAGCGGAAGTATTCTACGGTGTTTGATAAGTGGCAATATGAATTTTATAAGAAAAGCATCAAGAAACGGGAAGTGCTTTATCGGCACTGGCAAGTGTCGGATGCACGTCCGGCGGCTGAAATCCAACGGATCCGGAATCTCTGTGAGATGGTTCACGTCGTCGGAGATGCTTTCTCTTTAGTACACCAGTCGCCATCAGTGCACAGTGCCCTCTTAGAGGAGCTGATCGCGATTCCTGGTGTTTTTGCGGTCGTTATTGACCAGTGTCGACACAGTGGCGGTGCGAGCCCTGAGCGGGGACGCATCCGTGTCATCACTAACCAAGCTTGGATGTTTCCTTTGAGTCGGGATTGCAACCTCACCGTCGATCATGATCGTTCGACGGGTTTAATGACTCTAACGCCACACCTGATACAACGATGGGTGGATGCGTTTGTCGGTTTTCTTGTTGCCCCGACTGAGGAGCATTGCCCGCATTGTGCACACAGTGCGGGCGCAGTTGATGCGAGTGCACCGCATTCTCGAGCTACTTCGGGAACGAAAGGCTCGAGGCGGGTGCTTGCACGTCTGTTGCAAGAAAATTGTGACGTAAAAGTCTGTTCGGACTCTGAGGGTGTAAGTTCGGATAACGGGGCTGTTCCTGCTGTGGTCACTACTGCTCACAGAGAGGCAGTCCTTGTAGTTCGACTTGCAGCTGCTGCGGTTCCTACTGCAGACGTGCCTGGGGCGCGAGGGGCTCACAGCAGTGCATCCGAGCAGGAATCACAGAATTTTCCGGTAAAAATCGCAAGGGTCAAACAGAAGAAAAGGAAAAAGACCAAGAAAGAACGAGATTCTTTCTATGATGACCTTGAAAAAATGAAAGAACTGAAGAAGGTGATGGAATTCATCGAAGAATCAGAAAGACCGGAGCCCAAGATGGTGCCTGACACTGATCGTGGGGCGCAGTCTTTGGGCTACGAGAGCGCGGAGCACAAGAGGAAAATAGCAGAGGAAAAGAAAAGGTTAAAAAAGCTCCGCGAACAGAAGTTGCTGGAACAAGCTTCCAGTGAAGATGAGATGCCTGAACTCCAGACGGATTCAGCTAGCGATGGTCATGATTGGTCGAGAGTTGCGCAACGAGATCTGGACTCGTCCGAAGAAGAACCACCAGAGTTGGTTTCAGATGAAGGAAGTGACCAACCTGAGGCTGGCGATGATAGTCCCTCTGCGAGTGAGGACGATTGGTGGGAAGCCAACGTCTCTCGCCCAGGGATGGCCGTAAACAAAGGAGCTCAGAAGAGTTATAAGAATGATGGAAAGAAAGAGAAGCAGGAGACGAACTTCCCTGACCTTCTGAAGGTCGTAGAAGAGAAACGGAGGGAATTAAGTAAACCTGTGAAGTATCCTGATGGAACGGCTCGGAAGAGTGAGGAGTACAAAAAGGAACTGATGGAGAAAACGGCAAAGAACATTGGTGGTACACCTCAAGAACAGCAAGACTTCTTTGAGAAGGTCTTAGCCAAGCACTCAGAATGCTTTTGGCTTGAGGGGTGTGCGCCACCATTAGTTCGTGATCACAAGATTAAGTTTCGACTTAAACCCGGAGCGAAGCCAGTCGCGCGACAGCCAATCCCGCTGTCGCCATACGATGATGTTCGGGTCGAATACCATATTGCGGAAAATGTGGCACAAAAGAAGTTGCGGAAGATCGACCCACGAAAGGAACCTTTGCCAGAGTGGTCTACTCCAGTCTTTGTGGTGGATCAGGATGCAAAGGGGCTGTTGGGGCGTATGGTCTGCGCTTACGGTCCGGTTAACAAGAATCTTGAGATTAGTGCCTTCCCATCGGCAGACCCTCAGCGAGCGTTCGAGCTCGCCGCGTTTAAGAATCACCACACGGTGGTGGATGCGATTTGGGGATACACTCAGTTCGAGCTAGACGAGCCAACCAAAAGGCTACTTGTGATCTGTAGCCGTTCCGGGCTATATGAATGGACGCGCATGCCTTTTGGGCCTGCGCCGGCACCAGCCGAAATGCAGGGATATGTTGCACAAAAGTTCGGAAACTTGCGAGATGGACAGGGGCGCGAGTATTGCAGCCCGTGCATGGACGATCTCAAAGTCAGTAGTCGGACTTTCGCGGAACATGTAGATCATTGCTGTCGGTTGTGCCAGGAAGCGGCACAATCGGGTTTCGAATTCAAGGCTGTGAAGGGGCAGTACAACCAGAAAGAAATCGAGTTCTGGGGCTGTGTCTGTGACGGCCAAGGCCGTCGAGCGCAACCTCGGAAAGTCGAACAATTGGAGAAATGGCCAATTCCAATATCGACAGAGGCAGTGAACTCGTTCCTGTGCTTTGTTAATTACCTCCGGGATCATATGGATCCGGAGTGGGTATGCTGGGAACAGGCCTTGCGGCCCTTTCGAAGAAAAAACACGGTTTTCGAGACTACTTGGAATAAGAAGGTAAAAGTCCCAAAGTACGGAGGTGGAAAACAGGAAGTGACCTGTCTTGAAGCCTTCGAAAAGATCCGAGCGATGATTTCGAAGAAAGCAGTTATGCACCACGTAGATTACGTGGCGGCAGCAAACCCAGCGTTTAGCGGTCGCCCGCTCGAGATGTTTATCGATGCNAGCGATTACGGTTGGTGTGCNGTGTTGTGNCAGCGCGATGTTCCTCAAGGGGCGCCGAAGATAATCAATATTATTGCTAAGGCNTTCACGGATGTCCAGCTTCGGTGGTCGGCAATGGAAAGGGAACTCTATGCTCTCTGGCGAGGNGTCGTCGAGCATGAAAAGTTCATTAAGGGGTTCACCACCTATTGCTATATCGACCATAAGAATAATATCTTTACGGAAGCACAGCTGGATAACCGGCGGAGGAGCAAGAAGATGTCAAATTGGGCTCTTGAACTCCAAGGGTTCGATATCGTGAGGATTTGGATCCGTGGAGAGGCCAATATCCTAGCTGATGCTCCCAGCCGAGCCCCTTGGGAATCAGCGTTAGCACAGTATCTGCCGATCCCGGATCAACCGGTGAGGCAGATTGTCAAACAGATCTATCAGGACCCTGATGCACTCGAGCCGCTCTTGAAAGAGCGTGCAGCGGTTCTCAATCCCGAAGGAAGGCTATGGGAACCGCTTGATGCAGGCCAAAACGAGTACAATCGGGACTTGGTGGATGTGCGAGGCACGCCCGACGAATTCGAGGAACGACGTCGTCGGCCAGCGATGCTTGATTCCGCTTTGACGGGGACACCAGACTTTGGGGTCACCTCCACTAAAAATGATGATGACGATGGCTTCGGACCAGGTAAGGTGGTAGTCAACGTCAACGGAGGTAGATACCCAAATTGGCCAGTCAAGATATCTACGGCAAGATCGGTAATTGCGTGCTTTCCGGCAGTTCTCACCGACCGTCCGTTGCCTGAAAATCGGGAAGACGTTCCTTTCGTGCTAGAACGAGCAGAGCACGGGCGAGGACATAAGGATTATGTCATTCGGTGGAAAGATCCTGTCAAGTTTGATGGGGAATTGGAACCTCGGAAAACCATGTGGTTTTCAGTCAGCTCCCTTGGCGAAGATGAAGCCCGAAAGCAAGCGTGGCGCTACTTCCGCACGTGCTATCGGCGACTTCTAGTCCCAAAGGGAAGGATTCTCGACAAGTCGTGGGATGGTCCCACCACTCGAGGTCCGACTCATCAAGATGAAAGCGGAGGCCTGCATTATCATGGTGACAAGAGTGGAAAACAGTTCACCTGTTATCCTGACGTCGGAGTAAAAGACAAGCGTGTCGAGGTTCGGTACTTCTCTTGGGAGACTTGTTTCTTCGGGACGGCAGATGAGTATTGCGGAAATTGCCGTTATCTAAGAACAATCTACCCTGGGGCGCATGTGTATCAGTGCCTTGGACACGGTGTTGAAGGAGACGGCGACCCTCTTGGCGACGAGAGTGTTCCATTGGCGGTGGAGCGCCGGGAACGAATGCCGTCGTTCCGACCTGAAATCGGACATGTGCCGGGTGTCGCTTTGCGCGATGACCCAGCAGAGTTGCCTCGTCGGGGATTGGACTACTGGGAGCCGGTCATCAGTCGAGAGGCGTGGGTTCGACACCACGTAACCTCGCGGCGACCGCTTTTCACGCCCAGGGCGGATATCCCTGATGGGCCAAAGTTAGAGGAGTTAGATTCGGTCCGTATCACTTACTTTAGTTACAGTGATGGGACGTTCGATGTCAGCAGAGATTCATGGCAGAGTGACGGGATTCCAGCACGCAATCGGGTGACCCAAAGGTCGTGGGTCGGAGAGACTTGGTTCTTTGTCAAAAATCGGGTCCCGGAAGAAGATCCAGCACGACGGTCACGTCGCTTTATGGTCCCGTGGGTCCCAGTAGCTGAGAACCCCGATCCAAAGTCTGTCATCGAATTAATGAAACAAGCCAATGTTGAGCGAGGAGGACTTCTACAGTCCCTCAGCGTTCTTGGGATAGAGCGCTACCGTCTGGCAGCGGCACAACGTGCTGATCCAGACTTCGGTGAAATAATGGTAGTCTTATTAGCCCAAGAGATCGGTTTAGACGGTGCAGGAGTCCGTGAACGGGTCAAGTTGTTTCGGCAAGAAGCCCCCGAGCGAAGCACTCGGCCGGCGGAGCGTAATGCCGAAGGTGTTATCGAGTACGCCAAGATGTTTGATCTGATCAACGGAGTTCTCTTTCGGAGAGTCTACGACGCCTTAGACATGGAGGTCCAGTTGCGACTCTGTGTGCCGTCGGGAGCTGCAGGTCAGTTCACGATGCCGGGAGAGTTTCGCCAGAGGCCAATCGGTTNTAGGGAGAAACTCCTTCTGGAACATCACAANAGCAAACTCGCNGGTCACATTGGACGCGACAAGTGCTATGAGATCCTGCAGAGGGATTTCTGGTGGCCGCGCATGTACAAGGACGTACAGCGCTGGCTNCGTTTTTGTGAACAGTGTATACGGGAACGTGGCGGTCGAGGAATCACCGCGTGGGCGCGAACGGAGTTCTATTCACGGCCCTTCAGAGCCCTGCAGATCGACTTGGTCACTTGCAGAGACACGAATGAGGCCGGGAACCCGTACGTCATGACCGCTATAGATTGTTTCAGTCGATGGTGTTGGCTCACGCCGATTCCGTCAAAAGACGCACAGGTGGTCGGTAAGACACTTTTCGAAACTGTGATTCTCGGGATGTGTTTCTTTGCGGCGGTCCTTCGATCGGATCGAGGATCAGAATTTGTGAATCTTGTTGTAAACGAGATTAATCGGCTGATCGGCACCAGGCATATCACGGGTTCAGCGTACTACCCACAGTCGCAGGGTATGATTGAAAGCCTTCACAAAAAAATTAACGGTGCGGTGAGGGCGCTAGTCGACAATCATCCTGAAGACTGGGAACAGCGAATCCCATATGCGCAGTCGATTCTACGAGCAGCTCCAATGAAAGCGCTCAACGGCAGGAGTCCGTATGAGGTAGTCTTGGGAATCAAGCCCAAGTACCCGTCGGGCCTCTTGCCGGCTCATGAGGTTGAGACCATCAGTGTCGATGAGTATGTCGACCAACTGATGAAATGTCTGAGAGAGACACACAAAGAAATAGAGATCGCGGCTCGGGAACACGCCGAAGACATCGAAGCAACTGGAAAGGGACGCAAATCAGCGCAGCTTTCCGTTGGCGACTTTGTACTGGTTTCTCGGGACCCTACCGTAAGGCGTGAGGGCCCGATGCGCTTCCAAGAGCGTGTCTATCCGGAAATCTTTCGGGTTACAAAGGGGTCGAATCACACCTTTTGGGTAGAATATGCCGTCGGTCGGGATAAGGAGGTGCCTTTCACACTTCCGCTCCCGGCTGCACGTCTTATTAGAATCGAAATGCCTCCGGTTCATTTGGACCCGGAGCAGCCTAGACGCTTGGAAATCCTCCCGAAGGGCGGTGACGAGCACGCTGCTTGGGATCAGTGGATCGTTGAGGGCTTCGGTGTAGATGGGCAAGTCCGCTTGCGGTCGGTTGCTGACCCAGGCGTCGTAGAATGGAGGGATCTCTCGGAGTGTCGGTATCGATGGCTAGTGCCACACGCAATTGCTCAGTGAGCGGCGGAATCTTTTCATCTCTGCAAAGATTTTGTTGTGCAAGTGGAGCTTTGGGGGCGGTACTGTCCTCTTAGATACGAGAGAACGGGAGCACGAGGTTTCATCTTGCTATGTAAAGTTGTAGAGAGAAGCAAGCATTCATTTTATGAGCTTTGATTCTGCTGTCCACGGTCTGCTTTATGGTTCTAGCTCCATCGAGGGCACAAGCATCCGGAGAGTGTCTCCGTTGGATAAGAGTGTAGAGGTCTTGCGTAGGTAAACCCAGACTTGGATAGAGCCAGATTTGGGCCTACAGCCCAGCGATGAGAATTAAACAAGACGGATGGCAATAAGAATACAAGAGGATGATTGCCACCGTGCAACATGAACAACATGTGTTAGATGGTTGTTCGGTGTTTCTCTAATTAAGTTGATTAGTGGTTTAACTGCTGGTCACAGTTCTTCCGTACAAGTACACAGGGGGTCAGTGCCGCGTCCGACGTAGGCTGACCCAGGGGCGCCCTGTCCGACAGAGGCCCCGTCCTTACTTGAAAGTTTTGTTGTTCAAAATAGGAAAGGAAAACAACAAGATGCCTCAAAAGGGCAGTTGGGACTCCAACAATCGGAATCGGAATAATTGGTCGTACAGTGGACGGCAGAACTGGGACCAAGGATGGAGCCAGGGTAATGGAGACAGCTGGTCAGGTGGCTCATGGGACCAAGATGAGTCATGGGGCCAGGGCCGAAACCAGAACGCCTGGCAGGTTAAAGGCTCGAACAAGAAGCGCTCGGGAGTCCGGTCTGATACCAAGGGTGGCGGCAAGCAAGCCACCAAGACCAAGAAAGGACAAGAGACGGCAGCAGCCGCGGCATCGGCTGCAGAATCCCGAGCCAAGGAAGAGTCGGATAAGAAAAAGAATAAGGATGAGAGGCCTCAGGAGAAGCCTGAGGAGGAAAAGCCCACCGAGGATGAGCCGATGGAGCCAGCCGAGGGCGGATTCTCGAATAGGAGACAGAAACGGCCTAGAGATGACAAAGACAACTGGGAAGCAACCCCAGCAGGAAGAGGCCCGCATGTCACTTCGGGAAAAGTCATCTGGGGCAAACCCACGGCGGAGGATTATAAAGATCAGACTCGGGGTGGGCACTACAAGTTCTTGAGTCGAGCAATGATTGAGTGTATGCAGAGCTGTACCTTTTTCGTGAGCAGCAGNCGTTCAACTCATCAAAANCTGCAATCGGTGCGGTGGACCCTTCCACATGCAGAGTNCGTGNAACTACNNACATGCATGTGCCNANGGNGTGTACCCGAATGAGGGCGCATTGCCACCGGCATGGATCTTGGANCAGGGACAGAAAGAGTTCTTTGAGCAGTTCAATCCAGCAGTACTCGGTCTCCTGTTCCTGAAAACGGGAGATCGTGATCCTGTCTCGGTTCGTTTGCTAGCGAATGAGGGGTGTCTTCCCCTTACGGATCAAGAAATCCAGAACCGGACTTCGGCCATTCGAGTCGGCTTCGACGTGCCACTCAATGGTGAACCAATGCCTAAATTGGATGAAATTCCATTTCCGGGGTATTGGAGCAAGAACCAATGGGTCGAAACCAAGCCGCTGGCTTATCGTCCCAAAGTGGAGGTTGGCGAAGCTGGTGCCCCTGATTGGGGATCAGGGAATGTGATAGACCCTTTTCCGAAAGGATGGGCCAAGCCCGCGGTCAACTTCAATGACCAAGGCATGAAGATCACATTCACCAATAGCGGTACGGCTCCTAGTTCAAGCAAGGATTGGCCATCGCTTGAGTCTGAGGCTCAAGCCGAAGACGAGGACCAAGACATTGAAGTGCTTGATACCTCAGAAGTGGGGGAATCAGATCTCGCAAGAGTTCATCAGAGACGTTCGGATAGTCATTATACGGACGATCCCCTGACGGAGAAGGAAGCCAAAGCTTGGAAAGATGGCGTCGCTCCCAAGATCCGGCGTATGATCAATAGGGGCGAGACGACGGGACCACTCAATTCGTTGGCACGAGAGTTAGCGAAAGTTGAACCCACGGGGGTTGTCAACATCGACCCTAAGAAGTACACGGCTTCGGAGGTCAGACAGCTTCTTGATGTCCAGACATTTTGGGGCATCGTTCAGCAAGAACGCGGCGGCAGAGAGAACTGCACAGACATCACCACGGTGGCAAAGCTCCTCCAGTGTATGCTGAGCTACGCCACTAAGTGGACTTTTGCCAACGGAAAATATGAAGGTGAGTCCAAAGCCATCGTTGCAGTAGCATTTGAGGAAGACTCGGAGTTGTCAAAAGAAGGAAAAATGCGAATGACGAAAAAGACGGTCATTCAGACCAGTCAGGTTGTCGACAAGAACATTAGCCAGGAACAGCTTCAAGAAGCGGTTCAGTACACTAATGCGGTTGAAAATGAAGTTGTGCAACAGCTGGGCCAGCAGCTGATGCACGGAGCAAAATCCATCACTCAGGATGGTATGCGTGGAGGTGCTGGCCTTGTCGCTGTGCTCGGCGACGAAGGTGCGGTCAAGATGACCAAGGAAGAACGAGCAGATGTCCTGGAGAAATTTGCTCGAGAGGCCGAACTTCTGGCAGACCGTCACGCGATGATGGCAGAGCCTGACCCCGACGACAATGAGTCAGAAACGAGGTCGGCAAAAGCCTCAACCTTTGACAGTGAAGGTGAAGAGCCGGAAGACCGGGAGCCGCTCAATGCCGGGGATTTCCTCGACAGCATGAGCAGTGCACGAACGGTTGCTGACATCAATGACCTAATCGGAGAAGACGATGGGTTCTGTTTGTCGGATGGGACAGACTACAAGCGGCTGGCAACCACCGATTTCGGCTACGAAGTTGATACTCGAGAGGTCAATAAGCAGGAGGGACCTGTAATTATTGATCTTGGCATTTGCGTTCAGTCCTTCGGTGCGGCATCGGCCATGAGTAATGCCATGAGAAATAGCTTGACTATGATGGTGAACCGCGGAGTCCAATTCGTGGATTTCACCAGGTACGGTGCTCCGGTGCTGAACGTCCAAGAGTTCAAGGATGGTGCCTTTTCGGGTCATGAGACCACGAAGAAGGCAAAGAAGACGACCTGGGACCAACTCCTGGCCAGTCGGCCAAAGGGGTTCACTAAGTACAGAGAGGTCCCTAAGTTGGTGGCGTCCTACAAGGACGCGCTCATGAACAACAAGCTCCATGTGGTCAATGCTTGGGAGAAACCACCGAGAGGTGATGTGATGCAGGATCCGTGCACGCCGGAGCTTCGGAAGCTAATGAAGTGGAACTATGAGGCCGAAGAGATAGCAGACCTCGGACGGGTTGTTTTCGCGGACATCCCGTATGAGAACACCTTGCAGGAAACCAAGGATTGGTATCGACATCCGGATAACTCAATCATCGAGGAAAATGTCATGAATGAGAATTTCCGCGGATTCGCGTTTCTTCGACGGGAAAGCGGGAACCAATGGGGACTCTCCGTGGCAGTCACTTGTACGTGCTGCAGATGGGCGACCACGGTCGTTGTCAAGGCGGAAAGGGGAGTCTCCAATTCGGGCTACGACGTTCTGAAGGCTCAGTCGGAGCTCAACCGCTTGCATGAGGTCGAAGAGAACACCTGGCGGTTTATTCGGAAAGATCCATATGTGTTGGAACATGCCTTTTCCCAAAAACATTGGGTGAATGTCATGGAGACCACGGCAAACTTCTCGACAAGTGGAGGCCTGATGGGACGAGGTCGAGGATCTCGATGGCAGGGCTACCATTACAGTAGTCCCTATGCGGTCCCTTGCATGGTTCAGGATTGGAACCAGGAAAAGCAACGTCCGGAATGGGTTCGGAAAAACTGGATCATGATGACAGGGAGCAATGAGGGGGCACCTGCGGCTTGCAGGTCCCTTATGCAAATTTTTCTTGGGGACACGGCTCTTGCCAACCTTCAGAGCATCCAAGAGTTGCGCTATGGTACGGGTCAGTTCCAGATAGCGGCAGAAAACGAGCTGTCGCTGCACAAGCACTTTGTCAGCATCGACAACGTTACGAACTACGAAGTTTGTGCAGTTTTCTGGTGCACGGGCCAGCATGGTCAGCGATACAAGGACCCTCGGTGCCAAGGGACTTCGTTGAAGGATATGCCAATTTCGCCCACAGAGTACTTCGGGCTCACTCGGGTACCTCCTCCCACGTACTTGCATCCGCAACCTTTTGTGGGAAAGTACAGCATGAAGGAGCCGGGTCAGGCTGGAGATGGAGGCATCAAGACGGCGAGTTATGACGTCAATCTGGTGCTTGAAGAGCAGAAATGGTATAGGAACGGAATGGGATCGAAGCTTCTCGAGAATTACCGCACCCCTGGACAGGAGGTCTTTGCGGATGCGAACAACGAGTTCGGGCGGCAGTTCAGCTACCCAGGCGCCCGCTTTGGGTACGATGAGTGTCTCATTCCTGATGAAAAGACAGCTACTCTCAATGATGATGCTGGCGGAAAGTCTTCGGGCTCTAAGGAAGGTGAAAAGGGCTCGGACGATCGGAGCGAGTATCCACACAGCTCACAAGGGATGAGTTGGTGGTTTGTGACGAGGCTCCACCTTGATCCCGATTGTCCAGCAGCGAGCTTCTACAAGACTAGGATCATCTTCATCTGCTGGTACCAGCAATGGGGAGGCAACGGTCAAGTTGCGGTAGAAGCCTGGGTCATGGACGGCCAGGAATATCGCAAAGTAGACATCGGGATGCTCAGGAGGCTGATGGGATCTCAGTCTAAACTGTGAGTGTTGGCTTTGAAAGGGAGCTGTTGCCGCGTCCGACGTAGGACAGCTCAGAGGCGCCCTGTCCGACAGAGGCCTCGTCCGATCATCGCTTAACCTTGCATTCAGATTCGGTAAAATATTCGGAGAAACTTCGGATTTTGAAGTTCTGTGACCAGACTTTTCTTGGAAAAGTCATTTGAAGAGGGAAGCCAATGCACGGAGAACTCAAACGGTTTCTACTGTAAGGGTTCGTTGTGTCTGTTTGTTTGTTTGTCTAACTAAAGTCAAATAGGTTACCCGTCCAGCCATGGTCCTGGGTGGTCTTCGCTGCTCTTCGGCCGCGGTGCTGGGTGCCTATGGCCACAGAGCGAATTTACAAACAGGGAGTGCTGTGACTTCACTTGGACAAATGTTCTTTCAGGACGGCTGCTGAGTGTCAAGCAGTGCCGGTGACCATGCTCTTCACTGAGTGGGGTCATCACCTACGCTGGGCAGTGGCTGCTGCAGCGCTGGGTCTTCTTCTCTTCTGGCTTCGAAATCTGAATTCGACTACATCAACATCTGATTTGGTAGGAAAATGTAGGTTTCTTGTACAAAAGACTTGTTTAGGACATGGCCATGTGCAGAGTCTGAAAGCTGGGTCCGATTGTAGGTATCTCGTGACGGCCCAGCCCTGTACAAATGCATGTTTTCAGCTCTGTTAACCGGAAGCGGCGCTTCCTCATGCTAAGTCGTGAGGACGTCAAGGTTCAACTAAACATGAGGAGCAGGTATCGTTGACTGTGTTCGGTAGTTGCAGGTTTGAACGTCCTGGCACCCAACAGTCTCGGTTCAGTTCGGATTGTCAAAGGCAACGCCGAAAAACGGTGTGGCACAATAGATGCCTGAAAAGACGGTCAGTGGTCTACGGAACAATTCGGTTTAACATTGCCTGTGGACCAGGCCCTTGTGTCAATGGCA
>NHEP01000225.1 GCA_002171515.1 bacterium TMED88
CACGTCCACGGTGAGGGCTGCGGTCATTTGGCGGTCAAGCACCAAGGCCACGTCGACTATCTGCATGACGGTCATCTTCACCACCCGCACTCCGACCACGTCGACGAGCACAGCCTTTCGATTGACGATGCGAACCCGGTGGGCTGCACACCGGATCATCAATGCGGAGCCCATGATGCCGGTCACCGACACGGTGCGGGATGCGGCCACGAGGCCGTCCCGCATGGCGACCACATCGACTACCTCGTAGATGGCCATCTGCATCATACTCACGGCGGCCACTGCGACGACCATGGCCGAGTTGACCAAGCCTGAACGGCACCGATCCGGTCGGGAGGTGGCTGAGTCGCGTGGCGCAGCGATCGACTCCCCCCTTGTATGGCGTCTCGTTTTCGCGTTCCGCAGTCATAAGCCCGAGATAAACGCGCTGATCACATTCGGGTCACCGTAAGATCACAGCGCGCTGAGCCATTCCGAATTTAAGATTTCCTCCATTGAGCGGCCTTCTTCGCTCGATGGAGGGATCGAATGTTCGAAAGCTCTCGTTCCGGTGGCCTTCAGCAACAAGCCGGATCGATTTTCGCCTCTTCCTATTCCGCGATTTCCCCGATCCGCATCGTCACCCTTGCGGTCTTGGTTGCCCTCTCCATGACGCTCGGCCCAAGGGCGCAGGCCGATTCCCCCGCTGGTTTCGCTCTTGAGGACGGGGACACACTGGTTTTTCTCGGCGACAGCAATACCGCCGGCTCCAAGTTCGCCCAGATTGTCGAGAACTACAGCCTGCTCAGATACCCGCTTCGTCACGTTCGATTCGTCAATTCGGGGCGTGGCGGCGATACCGCTGAGGGGGGAGCCGAAAGATTCCAAACGGATGTTGTCGACAAGGGCGCAAATCACGTCTTCGTCATGTACGGAATCAATGACATCTGCTGGGGCCTTTGTGCCACGCCGGAAAAACTTCAAGACTTCTACCAGGGAATCATCGACATCGTGATGGCAGCCGAAACCGCTGGCATCACGGTCCACGTGGCTTCCTATCCGGTCACAGGGTCTGATCCATTCGTGGATGGGCCCCTGCAGGAGATGGGCGACACATTGGAGGCCATTGCGATTTATCTATCGGCCGCCGGATGGGATGTTCACTACATCGACGTTCACGGGGATACGCGAGAGATCTATCAAGAAATCTG
This sequence comes from bacterium TMED88, assembly GCA_002171515.1. Lineage (GTDB taxonomy): Bacteria > Myxococcota_A > UBA9160 > UBA9160 > UBA4427 > TMED88. The sequence goes on from NHEP01000225.1 coordinate 1,191, forward strand.
GACGTACAATCAGGGCCTCTCCGACAACGAGCAACCCATTGAACTCCACACCGATGGAATTCATCTGAACAAATTGGGCCACGAGGCCGTAGCCTTCTCAGTGATCAAAGGCATGGGCGGCCCCGCGGAGGTCTCCTCGGTTTCCATCGGGCTGTCTGCAGCAGGCCCGTTCATTCTCGAGAACGAGGGCGCGAGCGTCACGAGCCTTCAAGGCAACGCCAATCTCCTCCGCTTCGAACGCCTCGATGCCGGGCTTCCGATAACGTTCGGCCTTTTCTCGGGCCTCAGTACGCTTCGATGGGTCCCCTACTCCACTGAACTGAATCAGTACATGCTCGAAGTTCGCGACCTCCCGAGCGGCCGATACAGCCTCGAAGTCGAAGGTCGGCCGGTCGGCACATTTTCTTCGGAGACGCTTCGTAACGGAGTCAACCTCTCTTCTCAGACGGGCAATGCTTGGCAACCCGGAGGCCCTTGGGACGCACAAGCCACTTCGCTGACACAAATCACCCAAGCGCGCAGATCTCTCGAAGTCGGCGTCGACCTGCTCCGGGGATATGTCCCGGACAATCCGAATCTTGGATCGATCGATTTTCAACGCGCCCAAACCAATGAACGCCTAGAGGGTCTCCAGAGAAAATTTGTATCACCGACCTCGTACACGTACGTGCTCAAGAGGGAATCGGAATGAATCCATTGGCAGAGTTCTTGGCGAACCATCTCTGCGCGAACAGCATGCCCCTTCGATGCACCTCTCATCACAGACGACCGGTGACGGTCGATGGAGACTTCTCGTGACGACATTGCATCCTGATTGTTTTTTCCAATCACGATCCTCTTCACCTATCCATTGGACGCGTTTCTTTGTTCTTCTGGTCACATTCTTCTGTTCCGCCTATACCGTCCATGCCGGCGTGGTTGTCACGGATGTGACTGATATTGGAGAGCTTCCGACAACGCCCAATAATGGGGGGGTCATTGGCTATGACGCGGGAATGAGCGTCCACTTCGGATCTTTTTCCTACTGGTTCTTTGGGGATACGAATCGCGATTCCAATCGACCGAACGGCAACTGGCAATTAGACAATGTCCTTGAAGGATTTAGCTTCGGCACCCATGTCGGTCGCACATTCGACACGGCCGCCGGCGACGGCATCACAGGCATGGTCTACAAGAGAGACGAACCCTTTAACGCGATACCGCTTCTTGAAAACGCTCCGAATGAATGCGTGGTTTGGCCAGCGGGTGCAGTCGGTACTTCCCAAGGAGAACTCTATCTCTACTTCACCGCCTGGGGCAATTGTTCGGACGGCTGGGTTCAAGACCCTCAGGGCCAGGGGCTCGCAAAATTTACCGACTTGACCAACATGGAAGTAGAGAGGATACCGGGATATGTCCTACCGCCCCTGTCACCTAAATGGACGGGGCCCGTTTCGGCCTCTTTCGACACGCCGTGTGGGGCAGCCCACTACGTCTACCTGTTCGGCCTAGACGGTACGGACGTCATGCTGACTCGTGTCGCAGACGTCGACATTGAAGACTCATCGAAATATCGCTTTTGGGATGGCGCTGGATGGGTGCCCAATGCGGAAAAATCCGAACCCATCATGCAAATCATAAGCGGTCCATCATTTTTCAGCGTGGCCTATAACGATTTCCTCGATCGGTGGATCGCGATCTACTCCTGCGGCTACGCGAGTCTGGTCTGCATGAATCACACGATCAATGCAGGTGCCGACCCGAACCGGATGTCGGAGGGCTGGACTGAGGGCGAAGTGATCTACTCATGCCCTGCAGGAGCCACTTGGCGCTGCAAGCATGCTTTCCAACACCCCCAACTTGCCCATGGCCGATACATCTACATTACGACCGCCCAACATGGCGAACAGGCTGGCCCCGAGGGCATCCCATACAACCTTCAACTCCGTCGGCTTCGATTGGATTGGGAATAGCTGAGCAGCGCCTCTATCCCAAAAAGTCTCTGGGGGTTACCTCATGCAGATGGCTTCGATTTGGTCGAACATGATTGCGGAATCTCACGCGGGCGGACTTTACTTGGCCGCTTGGTCCTTGAGCGCCTGTGTCTGGTTTGGTGGCAGCGCGACGCTGGCCAAAAGACAAGGGCTTTCGGTCCCGCGGACGATGGCGATCCTGATTTTGATCATCCCGCTTTTCGTCTTGGGCGCGCGAGCACATGCGCTTTTGTTCGAAGCGCAATTGCCTCTGGTCCGCTTGGTGGAAGAACCGAGTTTACTTTTTCGGCCAGGCTGGCGCCTGCCCGGCGGATTGCTCCTCGGAGTCCTCTTCGCGCCGTTATTGGCAAGACTTTGGCGTATTCCGTTTCGTGCTTTTGCGGACGCAGTTCTGCCCTTCGCGGGTCTCGGATTGGCGACGGGCCGAATTGGATGCTTTCTGCAGGGTTGTTGTCACGGACGGGTGACGGACCTTCCGTGGGGAGTCCGCTTTTCCGCGGGGAGCGAGGCTTTCGTCAACCACGTTGGACGTGGTCTGGTGGACTCCTCGGCGGACTATTCTTTACCTGTTCAACCCGTCCAGCTCTACCTGATTCTGGCCGGGCTGCTCACTTCCGCCTTTCTGCTCTGGCTTTTTCCTCGGCGGACATTCGTGGGTGAGGTCGGTCTGGTGGGCGTAGTCTGTGTCGCTCTTTCGAGCGCCACGCTTGAGCTCTTTCGAGAGAGCGCGTTTGTTCAACCGGTCGCGCTTCGTTCGGCCATTCCGCTTGTCGTCGGAAGTGTCGCGTTTCTATTTTGGGTTTTCGTTCGGCTGCACAAGAAAAATCCGATCGTCCCAGCCAAGCAGGCCATCGAAGTCACATCCCAAGCATGACCCTATTGCTTCATTTGATCGATTCGGTCGGTCAGCCACTTCATGCCGCGCCCAGCTCCAAGTCGCTCCGCACGATCCAGAAGAATGAGACCGCGCGCCTTCACCTCGTCGTCAGGGTCAAGAATGAGTTCCTGGGAGAGCTCAAGTTGTGCGCGGGCCCGAAAGACCGGAGATTGCATACGCTGGGTGAGCTGCAACGCACTCTCAAAATGGGCACGTGCCGATTTGGGCCGATTGAGCACCCGGCACAGAATGCCGAGGTAGTGGGCGGCTGGCCCAAGATAGATGCGAATGTGGGGGTGGTAAACGTTCTGGGAAGCGTAAGGGGCCAGCAATTCGTAAGCGACCTCCGCCCGCATCGCGTCACTAAAGTGGACGCTGAGTTCGGCGAGCTGGGCTGCAGCCAACATCCACCATTGGTTGCGGGGGAGCGCACGTAGGTCTTCCGCGGAGAAATTTTCAAAAATGAGGCGACTATCCTCTTCACGACCAACGTCGGCGTAGGCTCGAGCGAAATGAAGACGCGCATTGGGGGCCCGCTCAACAAGATGACGAAAGGGTAAGGCCATCCGTGGGTCAACTCCTTCGAACCCACCCCTCAGCTTTACAAGCAGATAGACCTGGGTGGCCGCTACCTGGCGAGCTTGGGGATAACCCAAACGGATCCCAAGTTCGAATCCTTTCCCGATGCATCGACCCGCTTCGCCAAATTCACCCGAGGCGATCAAAAAACCAACACGATGCCAGAGGGCAAAGAGACCATGAACAGATCGATGCGCGTCAGCTGCCAACTTCCTGTACCGTTCGTTTTCTTCGAGCGCAGTTTCTATTTCACCCCGCTGGATGGCTAGAACGGTTCTGAGACTTGCGGCCTGAAGCTGAACTTCGGCGAGGTTGCTCTCTTCGCTCAAAACGTCCAGCTCAACACCAATTTCTTGCCTCATGGCTTCGTCGCCCGGACCGTTGTAAGTCGCCGCGCGAGCTGCCAGGGCGTTCGCGAGTACCAAAGGCTCGCCGGATCGACGTGCAAGAAGCAGAGCGTCCCGACTGATTGACCGGGTCACTTCAGGGGACCTCTCCGCAGGCGTCGTAGCCAGTCGACAGAGCAGCAGGCTCTTGAGCTTGGGCTGGTCATCACTGAGGCGCCTCGAAGCTTCCTCAACCAGTCGTCTCTGTTCATCCCCGATCAGCGGGCCCTCGTCGGCGTGCCAACCAAAGCCGAGCGCAGCACGGGCCAGCAAGTCGGGCCTCGACCGCCTTCGAGCAACTTCGGCTGCTCGGAGGTAAGCCACTTCAGCTGATTTCCTTTCACCCGCCAGCGAATGGGCCTCTGCTAGGGCTAGGCTGAGCTCGCAAAGACGCTCCTCTTCGGCAACGCCCAGAAGGTCCAGCAGATCGAGAGAGCGCTGGTAACAAGCGGCGGATTCATCGTAGGCGAACACCCGAAGCGCTTCTTGCGCAGCCCGCTCGGAGTACTCTATCGCTTGATGGAGATCGGATGGGGAGCCCGCTTGCTCGAAATGATGGGCGATTTCGGCGAGCCGCGGACTGAGTTTGTGTGTATCCCTCGCCTCCATTTGCAGGGCGACTCGGCGATGAAGAGATGTTCGCTTGCCCCGAGGCAAGTTTTCGTAAAGAGTCCTGCGGATGACGTCGTGCCAGAAGCTGTAGTCGTCATTGCGTTCGGGCAGCCTTCGTAGGAGTCGATTGGCCCGAGCTTCATCTACGGCTGCCATAATGGAGTCGAAGGGTTCGTCGATCAGTTCGGCGGCCACCCGCAAGGAAAAGGTCTTGCCAAGGACGGAACCCGCCTCAAGAAATAGCCGACACGAATCCGAGACAAAGCTGAATCGCCTAAAAATGGCTGAGCGGGCACCTTCGGGCAGTTCAATTGCGAGGGACCTGAGGTCGTCAACACTTTCTAGTCGGTCCAGCTCCGAGAGCAATCGTGTGGTTTCACCTAGGAAAAGCGGATTGCCCGAAGTCGCTCTGTGCAATGCGGCGATGAGGTCTGGCTGAACTTCGCGGCCACAAATCCCTTGAACCAGGGCCGCGACGTCCGCCCGTTCGAGTCCGCTGAGCGAGATTTCCCTGCAGCGCGCATCGCCCACGAGATCTCGCAAAATGGCGGCTCTATCCGGATCTCGCTGCATCTCAAAGGGCCTGAAGGTTGCGACGGTTAGCAGAGGCATGCGATGGAGCGCGCGGGCCAAGAACACCAACAGGCGGAGACTCCGGCGATCAGCCAGATGTAAATTTTCAAGCACCATGATCATCGGGCGCCGCTGAGAAGCGAGCCGTAGACAATCGATCACTGCATCTACGAGTTGAAAGCGGGCCGCTTTTCCGGCGGTCTCCGAATCTCCAGAGTGCGAATCACGGAGTTCGGTCAAAGCGCGAAGAATAGGCCCCTGACGATCCTCGTGGTCCTGCATTTCGGCGAGTTCACGGAGGAGATGAGACCAAGTCCAGTATGCAGGCGCTCCCTCGCTCTCGTGCCATTCACCCTTCAGGGCTTCGAATCCGAAGCGGCGCGCGTGGACCACCAACTCCTCGGCCAGTCGGGTTTTACCAATGCCCGCCTCACCCGACACCAAGAGCAAGCCCCCGTTCCCGCGTTGGGCGGCATTCAACATCGCCAGAGCGGGCCGCATCGACACTTCGCGACCAACGAATGGGTCATTCACCTCGCTCGGTGGCTGTGTTGGGCTTCCTTCGATCCGATTGGGGGCCGATTCACTCAGCGACTGAACGACAGAGACGGCTCGATCGAATCGGTACCCATAGCCGCGGAGACTCCCAATAGGGTTGACCTCATCGAGACGTGTCCACAGTGATCGGAGTTCGCGAATGCACCGCCTGAGAGAGGCATGAGTGACCGACTCGTTGGGCCACAGCCGTTCGATTAATTCATCGTGATGCAGCGCTCGCGGATAAGCAGCGACCAGCTCGGCCAGAGCCGCGAAGACTTTCGGCTGAACGGCGACGGGCGAGCCCTGATGGCGGAGCTCTCTCCGCTCCAAATCGATCTCGAAAGCGTCGCTCGAGTAAATCAAGGGGCCGTTCCCCGTTCGAGTGGTGAACTCCAGCCTATCATGGAGAGGATTCGACAGAAAACACCAATCGAGTGGGCTTAATGATTACCTCCATCCAACATCCGAATCTGATTTCTGCGCTGGGTTACGAAATCCCTTGTTTACGGAGTTCGGATCACCCGGTGCATCTTAAATCCGCACAAATACGGATTGTGTGGGCGATAAAGCCCCCGTGAGCAATCCAAGAACACTCAAACAACGCGCACCTTCGAGTCGCGTACCGACTCGGGGAGGATCGGTAGTGACCGCCCCGATCGCTACAGGTATGAAGTGGTGACGGTGCCGCTGGGATCGCAGAGACAGACCGTGCCCGCTGGGGCATCTGCGCAATCGAGCCACGGCTCGGATTGATCGGGATCAAGGATCGCACTGATGGATTGCTCACCATCGCTCGCCCCCACGCCCAAACCGCAATCCGGACTGCCGGCCGTCACCGCGCAAACCAGCACGGGCCCTCCGCAACTCAGCGTAATCGAGCCCTCTTCACTCTCAAGACCGACGCTACCACTGGCATCGGTGCAAGATCCAAATGCAAGAAAATTGACAGAGTCCCTGACCCCGTTGCTCGTCAGATTACCGGTATAGGTCCCCGGACCGGTTGTGCACCCATCGAAACTCAAAGTTTCGGATCCCGGCCCTCCATTCTCGCAGCCAACAACCCAGAGTGCGCCCACCGAAAATAGAAAAAACAAGACGTTCTTCTTCATAGGATTCAACCTCTCGAAGCCTTCAGCCGATTGGGTTTATCTCACTCAATCAACGGCCGCCACACACTTTGAATCGCCATCGTACCACAACGCTATTCAGAGGAATCCTTGAGAAGAAGCCTACACGCCGCCCGCAAGGGGTCAGCGCAAGCCATCCTCGACCTTCAAACAGCCGAGCCTATGCGAAGGCCAGAACCCGCGGTCTAGTGGGCCTTGAAACGACGCCGACGTGCCAAGCGGACCAAAGTGAGCAGCCCAGCCACAAGCTGGAAAGCCTGACCCGGTTCAGGGGCTTCGACTTCTCGCACCACAAGGGTCTGGTTTGGCGCCAAGTCATTCAGAACACTCATTCGGCCACTCGGCCAATGCACCGTGACCCCGTAGCGAAGAAGAAGATCCGAACTCCCCAAGCCAAAGTGGGCCACCCGTTCGCTCTGACCCAGAAAATGGCTCCGGGCGCCGATCTCGCGGACTTGTTGTGTTCCGCCCCCTTGAGGCAAGAGCTCAATTCGAGCGCCCCAGGCATCAGTGCCGGAAACACTGCCGAGAAGCGAAACGCGCATCCAATTTTTCTGATTCCCATGATCATTCCGATAGAGCAAGCCCCCTGCCCCATTTCGCACGATGAAGATGTCCAAATCACCATCCCGATCGTAGTCAAAAGTCAGCAGGCCTTTCCCCTCCCCCGTATCCGTCAGGCCCATCGCCTGAGCCGATTCCGTCATAACGCCCGACCCATCGTTTTCCCAGTACCGCATCGGCGTCCCGCGAAACGGGTCGTACAGCGGCGAGGATGGAAGATCAACGCCATTGGTCATGACCAGGTCGAGGTCAGCATCATTGTCTGCATCGAGAAAAACAGCCCCCCATCCCCAAGCGCCGTCTCGGACACCCGCTTGATCTGTCGAATCGACAAATTGACGATTGCCAATGTTTTCATAGAGGCGGTTGCCGGTCCGGCAATATCCGGGGAAGCAGTCTGCGGGGTCGATATAGATCGAGCTGACAAACCAATCCATATCTCCGTCATTGTCGTAGTCACCAAAAGCAGAGCCCATTCCGTTTTCATCCGTACCGATGCCGGCGCTCGCTCCACCCTCTACGAAAGTGCCATCGCCTTGGTTCCAGAAGAGTTGACTGGTGCCGAAGTCGGAGACCACAGGCAGATCGGGATGACCATCTTGATCGAGGTCCACAAAAGACGAGGCAAAAGCGAAGGATTCGCAACTTTCCCACTGATTTTGACAGTCCTGGCTTTGGTCGGATTCCACGCCCGCCGAACGCGTGACATCGTCAAAGTACCCCGGCTGGCTCGCCCCTCGATTGCGAAGAAGTCGCGTGTGGGGAAGAGATCCTATGGGGACGGCCTCTCGGATCCACTCGGCCACATGGATATCAACCCATCCGTCCCCATCGTAGTCTCCAAAGGAAACGCTAAAACCGCCTCGGTCCTGAGAGGTGTGCACCCCTGCATTTCGGAGAATGGTTTCGTCAGTGAAAACGCCGGACCCGTTGTTGATCAAAAGTCGAAAGCGCTGCGATGCGGGATCTGATCCCGACCCAAAGGTTGTGACGTAGAGGTCAGGATCACCGTCGTTGTCGACATCGGCGAAGCCGGCACCGTTGGACTGGAGATCGAGTTGAGACAGGCCGGCTTGTACGCTGAAATTGGAAAACTGCCCATTCCCCAAATTTCTGAAGAGCAGGTCCGTATCATCAATGCGCGTCACGTAGAGATCGGGCCAACCATCGCTATCCACATCGGCCGTCGCCGCGCCTCCCGACATCTTGTCAATCTCGTGGCACTCGCCGAATGGCTGCGTGTCGCAATTGAGAGCATGTCCAGCCCCGTATTGGGTGTACCCCACGCCGGCCGTCTGAGTGACGTCTGTATATGTCGCCTGCGAGACCTCTGCAGAGAGCCATCCCCCAAAAACCCAGAGCACACAAAAGACAATTCGAGCAGCCGCAAAAAACGGACGCTGTTCGGCAGCCGTCACGAGGAAGGCTCTCCCCAGTAGGTCTTGGCTTTCGCAACAGCAAGACGTCCGACTTGTTCGCCCACCCAGCGTCCGGCGAAGTCATCCGCTGCGATATGAATCCCCCCCCAGAGCCGAGAAATTCCCGCCTCGTCGGCGGCATCGAAGTAAGTGGCCCATTGAAGGCGCACTGTTTCAGTCGGTCCCGTTTCGAAAATCAGGAAATCATTTCGGGGCGCTACATACTCCCCGAAACCGCCTGGAAAAAAGGGACTCCCGGTCAATTCAGACAAAACAACCGCGCCCGCGCGACTAAAGGCGCTATGACCAGAGGGGTAGGCTGCGAAGGGGGGCGTCACAAAGGTTCTTCGCTGATAGGTGACCCATTCCAGTCCCCGAATCCAACGACGCCCACTGTAGGCTGGAATTTCACGGTCTGGGTCGGGGGGCGGGGGTCTCTCGGTACAACTCGGCGGAGAGTCGGCGTCCGGTTCACCCGGCCAAACATTGAATGCGACTTCGTTCACGAATTCCGCCAAATGCTCGTGTCGACCACCCGGAGAACTCGACTCGACGGTGATCAGTTCTGAAAGGCCTTCTTCTAAAGGCATGCCCAGTGGATCGTATCGCGGAGCCAGCGGATCCGAGGACTGTCCCCGGCCAACAAGCCACCGGATACCCGCAATCGGCCGAACATAGTCATAGGCCCGCTTGCTTCCCCAGGCTGCAATCGCGGCATCGTGAAGACTGCCGTTCAGAACCAAGTAAAGCCGAACGTCCCATTCGAAATCGTCCAGAATGGGGCCTTCCCCAAAGAGCCTCTGGACGAAGTCCGGATGATCGCTGACTGCGTTGGCCAACACGTTCCAATGCCCTGGCGGGGTTTCGGAATCCGGGCCATCCGCCCAAAATTCAGCAACCACTCGGCCGTAATCGGCTGCATTAATGAGGTTGGGTGGATAGGGGAGCTCTGTCGAGGGATTCAACGGATAGCCTTCTCCATCAAATTCTCCATCGAGTAAGCCCTCAAAAGAATTGTTGCCCACCCGACTCGGCGACAAGTCGAGTACGGGCGCGTGGTCTGGATCGAGTCGTCCGCTGAAGCGAACGACTTCAAGCATTTGTTCGGCAAATTCGGCGTCGGACGGCAGAAAGTCCTGGACCGCATCATCCCACACGGCGGCCACAGGCGGCGGCCCGGGATCGAGGTAAAGGGCCGAGCCTTCCTCTGATTGGAGAGCGAATGGCTCGACGCTTCCCCAGGCTGCGCCCACGAAGTCTTGAATATCGCCGAAGGGAAGCGGAAGGCCATTTTGGAGACAGGCAAATTCAAAGGCCAAGGGCGACCAACGGTTCGGATCAACTAGACCCGGTCCGACACCCGGAAAACGAAACAGGAGGGGCGCGTTGGTGGGGGTATAGCTCTCGTCCTGATAGCCCGAAGACTCCCCAGAGCCATCTTGCAGCCCGTAGTCAATGATGGCTTGGGCAATGCGCAGCCCGAGGGCTTCCGGCGATGACTCTGCGAGATCATCCGGCTCGAAATCGAGGGGGTAACCATACTCGAGCAGAGCCTGGTCGATACGGGGCAAAATTTCTTCTGCACTGATCGAATCCTTAAAGCGGTGAGAGAGCAATCGGTGCGCCGCGAGGGCGATACAACCTTGACGAGCGACCTGAGGGCGTTGGGCCGCTTGCTTTTCCTCTAATCGAAAGGGCTTGTCTTTTTCGTCTTTCGAGTACGCGACCCAGCAGTCCCACATCGCGAGCGAGAGGTGATAGAGATTTCGAGCATGAACCGGGGGGCGAGGTGTGTCCAGCCGGATTGCCTCAAGGAGGACTTCGTTCCAGTGCCGGGCACTGCTTCGAAACGCAGCGGGGCGATGGGGAAAGGAAGCCGCATAAAGAGAAGTAAGACCGCTGTTCTCGATCCGGGCCTCAATCCGAAAGGGCTCCTCGGGGAGCAGGTTCAGAGGAACCTCTCCGGAGAGACCGGCGAGTTCCGCCGACCAGTACTCGCTGAGGTCAAGGGCTCGAGGTTTGGCAGAGGGGTCGAGTGAAACCACCTCGACTGAGATGCCGCTGGCCTCAGCAAGCGCCGACCCGATGTGGAGACGAAGCGGCAGCGTTTCATCGGCGTTAATCGGTGATTCAGGTAAGGGCTGCGAGGCGGCGGCCGGGGTCTGCGCTTCGCAGCTCGGCAGGAGCAGGAGGCCAGCGAGGCAGATCAGCCCACTTCGCAATGACATCACCCTCTCCCTCTCGCCCTTTGCGCCGTCAGACAAGGCCCGGTCAAGACGATCGAAAACATGCTGTCCGGGGGAAAGCCTGTCTGATATTTAGGTGGCATTGAATCCTGAAAAATGTCAAAAAAATGGAAAAAAAATTCCTCGGAGCTTTAAAAAACCGTCAGCCTTACTGACAAATATCCTTCAAGTAATTGTTTTAACTAAAGAATTTTTTTTTAAAAAAACGCTTCCCTCGGCGCAGCGCTTGCACTCAATATGAATTCTCTGGGAAGGGGCTCAATCGGTCGCCAAACGGGCGGCCTAGAGACCCCGCGTAGGGCAATGAGACAGCCGACATGAAAAATCGGAATCAGACGTTCGATCAAGCGCGGAAGTCGGGAGAAAGCAGATGCTGTTCAGGAGGCTCACGATGATCGGCTCGATTAAAACCCTAAAACAAAAACCCTTGGGACCTCACCGTCCATCGATGGCTGGGCTCGCGCTGCTCGTCGCCTTATCACTGGCGGGCTGGGCCGGTGCGGCGTCGGCCCTCGATATGACCCTGTCGACCCCGGTGGTCAGCCTGAATCCGGGCAATGGGAGCGACAGCACCGGCACCAACGGCAGCACGACGGTGCTGGGCACACCGGGCGGCGGTGGCAATCTACTGGGCGGCTGCGTGGTCGGCGCTCCGAGCGGATCGCCCTTCACACCCTGCTCGCTGTCGGCCTCAGCGGGCACGCTGACCTCAAACGTCTGGCGAGCATCCAACAGCAACGGAACAAAGACTCTGAACAACAATTACCGCGTCAGTTTCGATATCACGGCCACTGACGGGATTACCTACGACCTCACGATTACCCATGACTTGGTGGGCAATTTGGCCACATACTCCTCGGAGGATAGTGACTGTGACGTCTGTGAGGCGACTGTTTCCGACGTCATCGCGACGGCCGTCTCGAGCGGCGGGGTCGCTCCGGGCGGAGCACTCACGCAAAACACCGCCTATACGCTCTCGACCGAAGGCACCCATCGAGTGGACATCGGGGCAGCGGCCATCGTGTTGACTGGCCTCGTCGGCAGCCAAAGCATCGCCTTTGACTTCACTTGGACCTCGAGCGGAAGAGGCGAAAAAATCGATGGCGGCTGGTTCGGATCCGATGACAACGAGGATGCGGGAGCCTCTTGGGGAATCGCCGTGCCGACCTCAGGCGCGCCTTCACCCACAGCAGGCGATGGCCATACGGTCGGCATAGCACTCAACGTGACCGCGGTTCCCGAACCCTCCACGGCTCTGTTGATTGGCCTGGGCCTGGGTGGCCTGGCCTGGCGGCGACAGAAGTAAGGAGTCCGCAGGCTTGCTTCCAACGCTCTCTTCGCCTTCGGCGAGGGCTCTGCTCGGCTATAGACGGGCATTGGCATTGACCAGTGCCCTTCGAGAACCCGGGCTGAGGCCCTCGTCGCGCGTTAGGAAAGCGACTGGCCGAACGACCGTCGAATCGAGGCCAGCGCCGTCAAGAGGAGAGCGGCCGCCAACCCCGCGAGAACGATCGGTGTAGTCAGTGGGACAGGTTCGCCTTCGATGGCACACAACTGGCTGCAGCCGTCGCCATCCGTTGGGTTCGAATCGTCGCATTCTTCGCCGGGTTCCAATAATCCATTTCCGCAAACTGGGATCACGGCGGTCACGGTCGCTGTGGCCTTGACGAAATGACCGTCTGAGGGGGCCTCGCTATTCGGACTGGAATACTGGGGAAGGCTCTCCGGCTGAAGACCAAAGCGCGAAGCTGACCTCTCTTGACCCCCGAAGCAAATCCCGAGGAACTCGCTGGTGCAGCCACGATTGATCTGAGTACTCGTCCAACTGAAGTCAATTGCGAAACTTTGATTGCCCGTCAAATTTTCGATGGTCACCAAGGCCGGCGCCACGTCGACTGACAACTCTTGCACCGAAGAGTTGGGCGAAGTGCTTTGAGCCGTCGGTTGGATGAGTTCCCCGGTCACGGTGCCTCCGCCGGCTCCGACAACGGTCGCCGTGACGTTGCTCAAAATCGCCTGGGCCTCCTCGCAGTCTCCGCTCGCCGAACATCCAATGACGCCCTCAAGGTCATGCTCAACGACAACCGAGTAGGTCAGGAGCGGATCCGCCTCAACCGAAAAATTGACCCGGTAGTCGAAAGTCGACACCCGCGTCCCTGAGGTTTGAGACCCCCTCCACGCGGCTGCGACGAATCGGGTCTCGGTTTCCACTTGATCGCCCACACTCGCGAGCTCGTCGCGGTTTCCTTCGACGATCACTCCGGCGGGAGAGTAGGGAGCCCCTGAGTCGAAGCGGCTCAGGGTCCCATTGCTGCCGTTTGAATCGGGGGCGGATCCAGGGTTGATGGTCAGCGAGGTTTCCGTGATGCCAATCGCGGGGAGGCAGGTGAGACACTGATCGATTTCGCACAGCGACGAGCATCCATCCCAATCGATGCTGTTTCCATCATCACAGGCCTCTCCGAGGTCCTGAATTCCATTCCCGCACTCTTCGATGAGGCAGACCGACGAACAGCCATCCCCGGACTGGGTATTGCCATCATCGCAAGTCTCTCCGGGGTCAATGATCTCGTCGCCGCACAGCGGCGAAAGTGCATCGGTCACAATCACGGAGAGACTGACAAAGTGTCCATCGTTTAATGCGTTCGAAGAAGGGTTTGAATACTGAGGCAGCGCCTCGGGCTGAAGGCCCCATCGGCCGGTTGACTCCTGATCTTGGCTTCCCGCTCCAACGTTTGTGGTTGTCCACGTGTAGTCGACAACGATCGAAGCCGCTTCGGTCAGACCGGTAATTCGGAGAAGAGCCGCGGCTTCATCAATTTCAATTTGGCCAGCCGCCTGGCCGAGTGCTGTCGCGGCCGCGGTGCTTTGCACCAAGCCACCCGATTGCACATCACCGCCGCCATCCTCCACAACCACCGCGGTCACGTCGGTCACAGACGTCTGGGCAATGCTGCAAGTCGAGTTGGCATCACATCCAATCTGCCCGCGCAAATCGCTCTCTAGAAGGACCTCGTAGACCACACCCGGATCAGCCACTACATCGAAGGCCAGACGATAGTCGACGCGTGTTTCGCGAACGCCTTGAGAAGGAGAGCCTCGCCAACTCGTGGCAACGACCCGGGTATCTGCCCCGATCTGATCTCCGACGTCGACGTCCTCGATGGGCGCATCGATATTCAACACCCCAGTCGCTCCGTAGGGGGGGGAGCCTCCTCCATCCGAGAAAGTCCCTGTAATCAAAGTGTTGCCATTTCCACCGGATGAGTCGGCGGTCGATGAGGGGTTCCGAGAGAGCGTGAGGTCCGTAATCGCGATCTCAAGGTCACAGTTCACACAGGCTTCGGTCTGGCAGACCTCAGAGCAACCGTCTCCAGGAGTCGTGTTGCCATCGTCACATGTCTCCCCGAAATCGAGGGTGCCATTGCCACAAATCTCAAGGCGGCAATATTCCGAACAACCATCGCCTGAAAAGGCGTTCCCATCATCACAGTTTTCATTGCCTTCGACAATCGAGTCACCGCAAACCGTGAAGACAAACTCGCTGTCTCCGGATTCATCAAGGCAACCGGGATCCGCGAGATCGACTAGGCCGTCGGCATCATCATCAAGGCCGTTAGAACATTGGGGGAAGACCCTCAGGCTGCTGATCTGTCCTTCACCCTCATCCCCTCCCAGAGCTTGCGAGACATAGGAGAAGAAGAGGTAGTCACGTCCTGAGCCATCTGTATCCCTGAAGTGGTCACTGGTCCCCATGGAGTCCGGGTCTGCGTAGCTGACGGGATTCGAGGCGCCCGCTGGGATCGCAGAGCGAATCACTTCATCGCTGAGATAGATGTCAAAGATCACTTGACCGTTGTCATCTCGGGCGACGTCCCAATTCTGGAAGTCGGGATCACTGATGTCATAGAAGAGCCGATAGAGATCGTCAAAACGGTCTCCTGGATCTCTCTTGACATAGAAGAAGATGGCCAGCAGATCCGCTTCAGCAATGAGCTTGGCGCCAACATGATTCACGCGCTCGCCGGTCGAGGACCCATTACAGCTGATCCGAGAGCCGGGAATCGGATTATTGGGATGGTTCGCGAATTCAGAAGAAGCCGTAAAGCTGCACGCCGGTGAGCTGTAGCCTTCAGACGGTCCCCCCGCTGCAATGGACGCGTCGTTGAGAAAGAGGTCATTCGGCGTATTCTCAACATTCCATGCAGTGGACAAGGGGTCGGCGGGAGGGGCAAGGGGATTCTGGGGATCCTCCGCGCAGGCGATCACCGCTCGCTTAGAAACAGAGCAATACAGATCTCCGTGAATAAAGACCCTCTGATAGTTCGGGGCGATGATCGTGTCGCGGATCAAGTTGTCGAGGGTAAAGTCGATCGGGCCATATCCCGGCACGCCCCCCGCCGTGTCCGGATCATTAAAATTCAATCCGAAGGGCGAGGTCGCCGCGAACTGGGCATGCCGTTCGGGAACGAGTGACCCGCCGGAACTGATGGTCTCCGGTTGAGCCTTCGCGTGGTAGTACAGAATGAATCTTTGATTGGCGTCGTCGACCACCACTTCTGGCGCCGCGATATGCGAAAAAGTATCCCGGTCAGGGTCAGCATAGGGGTCCAAGACACCTCGGCGACTGCGACCGTTAAAGAATCCGCCGAGGTTGAAAGTGGTCCAAGGCCCCTCGGCTGAGGAAGACCACTTCAGCCGAATATGGGACCCGCTGTGCTCTCCCCAATAGAGGTAGTACTGAGCGGCGGGGTTGGCTCTCTGCGCGGGGGGAACCCATGCCGGAATTTGGACGACGGATGCATAGCCGGTCTTATCATCGCCTCGAGCAATGACGCTTCCATCGGGGGCCAATTCGAAGAAAGCGTCAGACCAAGCCTGAGAAGCCAGGCCCATCAAACAGAGCAGCAAAAGAGCCGCACGTCGAATGCCACAGCGGACGGCTGGGAGAAAGGGGCATCGCGGGGGCACCGGGCCGGAGAGCCGTTGATCGAATTTCATTAGAGAGCAGATTCCTGCGGCAACGAAAGCAAAGCCAGCGACAGTTTATGGGTTGTGGCGCTGGAGAGGCTTTTGTGGGGCAGAATCTGCTTCAGATCTCGGAAAAAGTGCCCGTATGGCCCTTTAGGCCTTCGAAGAGCGCCCCGCTGGGGTCCCCATCCTCAAGCCGAGCAGGCCCAAGGCCAAGAGCAGAGCCGTAGAGGGTTCGGGAATGGGGTTCACCTCGGTCACGGTGGCCTCGACGCCCAGGAAGTGTCCGTCCTCCGCTATGTCCCGCCCGGTGGCCAGCTCCACCCCGTACTCACTGGTCGTGACAAAACTCGCGGGCCCGTACGCTTCAGACAACCCGAGCACAAATCCGACTTCATCCGAGTCGCTATTGAGAGTGGATGTGAATTCGATACTGAAGGTCAGTTGAGTCGTCCCGGAAAGTCCAACGAGCGTTGTGCTTCCCGTGTCACTGATCACTTCCGCGCTGTCATCATAGTCATACGCAAGCGAGGCACCGGATGTCTCTAAACTGGGCACAAGGGCCGCGCCCGTCGAATTTTGATCCATAAAGATCGAGACTGAGCTGACGCTGGCTGCGCCATATCCTAAGTAGGAGTCGTCCACCCTCTGAACGAGGCCCGAAAAAGCAGTATCGATCGCGAGGTCGTAGACCGTTCCTGCATCGGCCGTCACGGTGAACGCGACCTCGTAAGCGTGAGTGAGATTGACTGTGTTATTTCCGAAGGTGGCATCCGACCAAGCATTGGCCAGATAGCGAACTCGCGCGCTCTCGTTGACCCCGACTGTATCCAGGACCGTACCGCCCGATTCCAATTCCTGAACCGCACTGGTATGGGCATCGTTCGCGTTGTCGGCGTCCGGCGAATTGTCATCGCCGAGGGTCAAGGAACCGACGCCGATCGTGAGTGCCCCAGCGGGTGCAGCAGCCAACAGGACTACTGCGATAATCCCAAAAAAATAGCGCCCCATGAGCTGACCCCTTCCCGGCCCGCATTCACTGCGGGCGTGGTCTCCGTAAAAACACCTGCAAGAAGCGCTCCGGAGTCAAAACAGCCTGTCCGAGCACACAGACGCGTACACAATTCTGCACCGCCACAGCAGATTCAATCAATCGCTTTTTATGGCAAAACTTTTCCTCTGATTGCCCTAGGAAAGTCGGTCGGACCTCAACCCTGTAGACCAAGGAACTCAGGCAAGGTCCACTTTTTGCGTATGATCAAAACGGTAAATCGCCCACAATAGGGCCCACTCTGGAGGTCCCGTGCCGAAGACCCCTGCCCGACGCACCCTGCTCAAGGGACTCCTTGTCGCTGTGCTCCTGCTCTCCGGCGGAAGCGTTCAAGCGCAGAACCTCCTTTACTTGGAGCCTCTGGCAGACATCGTCGAAAGCGGCCAATCCTTCGAAGTCGCGCTCAAGATGACTTTTGACAGCCCTTCGACGGGAGGCGGTGTCGTCCTCGCATATGACCCGAACCTCCTGTCGCTGGATGATGTGACGTTCACACCTGATTTATCCGGCGACGAAGATTTCCAATGCCCGGGGTCTGGCCCTCTCGTGTCCTGCCCCAATACCCCGGGACTGGTGGCCTTCGGATCCGTTTCTGGATTATCGGGGGCCCAGACCGTCGCGATCCTGGTGTTCACTTCGCTTTCAACCGGCACGGCCGGAATCGACATGACACCCGCCTATGCTTTTGGAGCGCCCGGTGGTGCTGAGCTCCCTGTCCTCCTCCAAGGAACGTCAGTCACGATGACGCCCTCCGTCCCCTTCCTTTCGCTTGGGGGTTCGAGCGCGTTGGTTTTGGGGATGCTCCTGACCGCGATCTGGACCGTCCGAAAACAAAAACGCACCGCCGGCTTAATCGGGTCTGGCATTGCTTGCCTTCTCGTTTGCGTGACACCAGTCGAAACGGCTTTTGCGGCCGATTCCGATCTCGATGGCGTTCTTGATGCAGTCGATAACTGCACGTTGATCGCCAATCCAAGCCAACAGGATTCTGACGCCGACGGATATGGAAACCTTTGCGATGCAGACCTCGACAACGATGACGATGTGGACTTGGCCGACCTTGATCTTTTCAAGGCTCGTTTTTTTGGCTCCAATCCATCGGCCGACTTGAACGGCAGTGGAACAGTCGATTTTATTGACCTTGGATACTTTTCGACCCAACTCGGCGGAGCACCCGGCCCGACCTGCGCAACCTGCCCACCCGGTCCTTCAGGCCAATACTCGAGCACCCCGGATCTAGCGATCCCGGACGGGGACAGCATGGGGGCCTCAGACGCCCAAGAAATTGACGAGGCCATCACGATTTCCACACTCACCGTAGCGGTCTCGATCACTCATTCATGGGTGGGTGACTTGACCGTGATCCTCACCCACGAAGAGACCGGCACTTCCGTCGTTTTGATGGATCGCCCCGGCGAGCCGGCCTCGGCCTTTGGCTGCTCGGGCGAGGACATTGACGCAACTTTTTCCGATCAGGCAACAAGCCCGGTGGAGGAGGCCTGCGGAACCGGAACTCCGAGCATCGAAGGCGCCTTCACCGCCGAAGATTCTCTGACTGTATTCGCAGGCGAAAGCTCGGCGGGGACATGGACTTTGACCGTTCGAGACGCCAATTCAATCGATTCGGGGACGCTCGATGAGTGGTCCCTTGGCGTCAACTCACCCCCCGAAGAACCCGCGGTGACCATGACGGCTTTTCGCCCCCAAAGCGAAGCCTATGGCGATCCACTCCTACGCCGGGCCGTCGCCGAAGGCGACAAGTTGGATCCCGGTGTGGGGATTCGAATCAACGGAGATGATGATGACGATGACGGCATAGCGGACAACGAAGACGAGTCCGTCATCGGTGAGAATGACCTCATCGAAGTGGAACTCTCGGTCAATGTCACCGAGCCAAGCGGGGTTGAGTATGTCTTGCGCCGAGACAACCCATCCCTCCGCGTCTGGAGCACCGCCAATAAGGAACAAGCGCTCCTCCACAACAACGACGAGATGACGATCAGCTTCTCCTCCCCCAACCGAAGCGTTTGGGTAGAAAGCCCCGATGGCGGTGAAGGAGAGCTCTACTTTGAAATTCGCTCTCTCACGAACGGCGCCATTGAGACATCGGATACGCTGGCCTTCTTTTCGTTTTCAAGTCTCGTCATTGGTCTCCACGGCGAGTTCCAGTTTCCAACCGACCCACCCTTTGGTCCAAATGAGGGCATCTCCGTCTTGGCAGTTCGGCTGCACCAGAATGCGTTCGATTCTCATATGTATATGGAAAACGAAGTGGAAAGCGATGGCTCGGGTTCGGTTTATGATGAAATTGTCAGCGCGATCCAAAACCGAGGTGTCACCGAGGTGGCCCTATACGGATTCAGCCACGGAGGCGGATCGGTGTACGACCTATCCGAAAGACTCGAGGCAAACCGAGAAGCCATCGGCGATTTCACCATGCCCTTCACCGGCTACATCGACAGTGTCGAGAACGACTCCGATACGGATCTAGATCCGGAAGTGAGATTGCCCGTCGGGACGGAGTACCACGTGAACTACTACCAAGCGAGTCCACTTTGGCTGATCTGGGGAGACTCAGTCATGGGAGCCGATGTCGACGAGTTAGTCAGTGGCCTTTTCGTGACTCACATCACGATCACCAATCAGAGCATCGTTCAAGATGGAATCTACGACCGCTTGGTCGAGCGCATGTCTCGTTAAAACCACGAAGGCTCTGATACGTCTCCGCCGAAAGGGCTCAAAAAGGGCCAACGAGACTCGACGATCCAGCCCCTCCACCCACCCAGGGTCAAGGTCATTCACCCCCCCCACAGCGTCACGCCAGCCTCGCTCATTCGAATGGTTAAGGCATAGGTGGCCCAGCCTACCGGCGCGGCTAACGCTTGGTGCTCACCAGCTCGGCCCTTGCAATATTCATCCGTCGCTCCACCTCGCCAAGTGAAGCGCGAACACTTTCGACCTCCGCATCCGACCTGGCGGGCAATATTTTCTCCACCGGCTCGCTTTCAATTCCTGGAAATGCCGAATTCGCCTGATCGAAGCGGAAGAAATCGCTAAATTTGTCCCAATCGAAATATCCGTGATTTCAATACTCTTCACTCATCTGGATTGCGAAAATTCATCTTGGCTCACACAAACCAATCTACGAAATCAGGTCGTTTTTGGCTTTGGATCGTTTTGGCATTCGCGCTTGGGGTCGGATCGGTCTTCGCCGGTGGCTGGCTGCTGTACTCGGGCGCCAACGCGATCGAATCCGGAGGGCGCCTGCCTGAGAGAAAGATCCTTTCGGCCAGTGAACTCAAGGCCGGACGACTCGCAACATTTGAAGCCGACCTGAAAAACAAAAGAAGAGGAACGAAAAATCTAGTCGCCCGCATGTACGAGCGACAGCTTCAAGACCCCGATGCGACAATGGATTTTTTGATCCTTTCGGGGGGGGGCGAGAATGGGGCTTTCGGTGCAGGCTTTCTCGTGGGCTGGTCCAGTATCCCGGAGGGAGCGTCGTCCCTGCCCCACTTTGATGGCGTCACGGGTGTCAGCGCCGGTTCATTCATCGCCCCTTTTGCCTATCTCGGAAACCGAAAGAGCCTAGACAAGATCGATCAATTCTTTCGAGATCCAGGAGCCGATTGGCTTCAGCTCCGATCGCCCATCTATTTCCTTCCCGACCTGATGAGCCTGGCTACGGTGCCGGGTCTCCAAAGAGCCTTGCGCAAGCAAATCACGAAAAATTTTGCGAAAGAAATCATCGAGGCCAGTACACCCGGGCGGCTTCTGCTGATTCAATCAAGCAATCTCGATCTCGCCGTCCCTCACATCTTTGACTACCGCGAGGCGACTCGCGACTCGCTCGAAAGTGGAGATTTTGATCCGATGATCGAAATCCTCCTCGCGTCTTCAGCCATCCCGGGTTTGTTTCCGCCGCGGGAAATCGACGGCTCTCTGTACGTGGATGGTGGAGTCGTCGGCAATTTCTACGCCGGGGGGCGACCCTCAAAACCTGACTTCACCTTCGGAGGCATCTGGAAGCGTGAGCACCCGGGACTGCCCATTCCGAAGACGCGCTACTGGGTGATCTTGAATGGAAATCTTCGAGAGGCTGCCAAAACAAGCAGTGGCAGCTGGCCCGGGATCGTGGCGCGCAGCCTCGCTGTTTCTGTGGGTTCTTCTGAGGTGGTCGCCCTCCGAGAGCTCTACGCCCTCGCCGAACTCACGCGACAACGTGGACAAGGAGAAGTCGAGGTCAGGTGGGTGGCCATCGAGGAACCGCTCGGGGCGTCTGTCTTCCCAACCCTTTTTGATCGGGATCAAATGCAGCGTCTGTCCGATTTGGGCAGGAAAATGGGTGCCAATCCGAAGGTCTGGAACGCCACGGCGCCCTGAACGACAGCCCGTATACCCCGCTTCTTGTCGCACAAGAGACAGAAGAGGCCCATCCTGGTTCGCCCCACGTCACGGGACTGCCTGCCCCGAGCTTGATCCAGCCTAGGCGGTTCGAGACCGCAGAGCTGAGAACGCGCTATCCTGCTTCCGCGCGAGCTGGTCAAACATTGAGTCAGAATCTCTCAATCTCGGGACATCTCGGAAACACCCCCCGCTTTGAGATCAAACGCTCGAAACTATTCTGCTTCCCTTCCAACGGCCAGCCGCTCCCAGCTCAACTGATCGATGCTTTTTGTCGATAGCTAGAGCAAAGACGGGGCCGATTTGCCTTGTTCGCCGGGCGAAGCGCAACGGTCGATTACGTTGGTCTCGAAAGAGATCTTATAAATTTCCGAGGAATGACCGAATCCGGCAAAAAAGGATCGAAATTAGCCTTAACGGAACGGCACAAAAAGCGGCGGGGCCTAACCTTCCAAAAGCCGCCGCGCCCTTCGACGCAAGAGGTTCTCACTTCATGACCCAAAAGCTATCCAGCAAACCGCCGTCACATCCCCTTCGGCAATGGCTTGGGCACCAAATTTTAAAGGCCGTTGGTTGGAGATTGGAAGGCGATCGTCCGAATGCGCGACGTTACGTTTTAATCGCAGCCCCGCATAGTACGAACTGGGACCTGTTCTTCATGTTGGCTCTGGCGTGGGCCGCGGGAATCGAACTCTCCTGGATGGGTAAACACACTCTTTTCCGCGGACCGCTTGGCTTCGTTTCTCGAAAACTCGGTGGCGTCCCAATCCGCCGCCACAAGCGCGAAAATATCGTGACCCAGATGGTTGAAAATTTTAGTCAACACCCAGATTTGACGCTCACCATTGCGCCAGAGGGAACACGTTCTTACGCAGCCCATTGGAGATCGGGCTTCTATCAGATCGCTCTAGCAGCCCAGGTTCCCATTGTGATGGGCTATTTGGACTACTCGAACCGGCGAGGCGGATTCGGGCCAGAACTCGTGCCGACTGGGACCGTAGAAGAAGACATGCAAGAAATTCGAAACTTCTATGCTGACAAGGTTGCCTGCTTTCCGGAGCGAATCGGTGAGATACGTCTCAAGGAAGAGGTTTATCCGGCCTAGATCCGGTCAACTGCTCTCCCAAGCAATGATGCAAGAACCTTCTCCTAGAGGCCGTTCATCATCAAGGTTTGACTGGTCGAAACCTGCTGGCTGAGGGGGGCCGTCAGCGACGGACTTTAGACTTGTCACTGATACTTTTAACGTATTGACTCGCTGCCTCTTTGTACTCTCCTTCAGTCAATGCCCATTGTTGAAGATCGGCGTCTGCCCAACCCAGTTGCATACCCGATTGAGCACGACCTAACGCCGACGTCATACTCCGAGTCAGCGCCAGCGCGGCCGGCGGCACAGAGAGCAGTTCGTCAACTAAGGCTTGTGTCTTTTGAAGAAGCTCACCGGGGGCCGCGCTCCGTTGCGCCCAGCCACACTGGAGGAGTTCTTCGGCGAAGACTCTGCGGGTTGTCATCACCCAGTCCCGAGCCCGCGGCAGACCGATTTCCCGGGCCAACAAAGGCGTGCCATTCCACACATTGGGAATACCTAATGCAAGCTCTGGAATGCGTAACACAACATCCTGGCTGACTAATCTGAAATCGCACGCGGTCGCCAGGAGGGCTCCGCCACCGACCACGTAACCCTGCAGGCTGGCCACGGTGACTTGAGGGATACGATCGAGTTGTTCGAGAACCCTCTGCCAGGTGGAGGTACGGTTACGCCGTGTCGACCAGCTTCCCGCCACGTCAGGGTAAGATGTAGTCTGTAAATCTGCGCCGGCACAAAAAGAAGATCCCGCCCCTGACAAAACAAGCACCCTGATCTCCGGGCGCTCAAAAAGGCTTTCCAGCTCGGTGGCGATTTTGGAGCGAATGCTCTCGTTCAATGCATTCAAACTTTCCGGCCGGTTCAGACTCATCCGGACGATCTCGGCTTCATACGTGATAACCACATCTTCTTCGTCAGACATGGAGCCCTCTTCATTCTATATTCGGGTAAGAGTATCGGGGGATAGGCGGGGCGTAAAAAGCTGCCTCGAATCTGGAGCTCGCACATTTCCATCATCAGGGTCGAAGTCAAGATCACGTCTATCCGGCACAAACCAGTTCTGCAGCAAAACCGTCGACACCTCGCGTGACCAATGGTACTCAGGTGTTGGGAATGCGGGAGAACGGTAGAGCAATGGACCTGTGATCTCTAGCTTGAAGATTTTAGGCAGCGGCCAACGAGCGCTTCGCGAAAATCGCACAGGCTTCTGATCACTCGGAGGAGAGAGGCGCTTATGCGAGAAAAAGTTTCCGCACCCAACCCGACCCTCGGCGATGCTCTCAGAACTTTCCTCGCATTGTTAGCCATTCTGCCCGGATTGATCGCGGGGCTTTTAACGTGGCTCGCAAGCGGCAACCGACGGCGTGGTCTCAACCTCGCAACCCGGCTCTGGGGGCGCCAAGGTATCCAGGCCGCAGGCATTCGCTTGCGGGTCGAGGGGGCCGAGCGTCTGAAGACACGGCCCGCGATCTTCACCCTCAATCACCAGAGCGGGATCGATCCGATCCTCGTCTGCGCGCTCCTGCGCGAAAATTTCGTGGCGGTTGCTAAAAGCGGGATCCGCAAGAATCCTGTTCTTGGGCCCGCTTTTACTTTCGCTGGAACTGTTTTCGTCGAAAGGGGGAGCGGCCAAGAGGCCGAGCGTGCTCTGCGACCCGCCGTGGAAGCCTGCGCGGCGGGCCTCGCTCTGGCGATCGCACCGGAAGGCACTCGAAGTGCGGGACAAGCCGTCGGACGCTTCAAAAAGGGAGTCGTCCATCTAGCACTCGCTACCGGCGTGCCGCTGATTCCCATCGTCATCCACAACGCCGGGAACATCCTGCCACGCGGTGGATTCATCATGCGGCGGGGAGAGGTCTACGTCCAAGTTTTGGAGCCTATCCCCACCGAGGACTGGACACCCGCGAATCTCGATACTGAAATCGAAGCCCTTGAACAGCGCTACCGGGATACGCTCAACATGCCGGAAGATGCGGCTGAGAGCCCGCACTCAGATAACTAGGAACGGTACCGGACATTGTCTTCGTTAGAGTACGGCAACCGGAGAAAGGTACTGGAGCCAACGCGAGAGGCCCCAGTCCGCCACGATGATGACCAGACTAGCCCCAACGACCGACCAAGTAATCGCTTTCGGGACGCCGCGGGGTTGTATATCGGAGCGCAGGCGCCCAGCAATCTCCGCCACGACGAGAATGACCACCATGAAAACAATGCTGTGATAGAAACACACGAACGGTGGAAAAGCCCAAAGTGACGGGTAAACAAGCGCTTTCTCGGACAAAATCTGCCAGTACTGCTCTGAATTTTGAAAAAGCGAGTAGGTCTCGCTGACGCCGACCGTATAGGCCATCCATAGGCTTGTACCGACCCCAATCGCCGTAAGCAACGGCGCCGCGATCAGGGCAGCAATGGCCGAAGGGCCCAACGTCCACCTGCGCGGAGAGATGCCCAGCGTGTGCAGCAACTGATTCTGGTGAGTCGCCTGCATCATCGCGACCTCTCCTGCATAAGAACCACCGATTCTTCCCGCAAGAAGCAGTCCAGTCAACATNGGCCCGAGTTCTATNATGAATCCNCGGGCGACNCCCAGAGCGAAGATTTTGCGACGAATCGCCGGAAGGTGNTCGCGACTGATNACGTCAAATTCGTGCCCAACAAACTGCTGAAAGAGCTCAATGCCAAGAAGTTTCTTAATCAGCGTGGGGTGTGGGTCGATGATCTGCTTTCTCAAGGCGTCGATGCTCGTAGCTTCAAGAAGCTCGGCAAACATCATGCTAATTGCGATGCCTGATGCAAGGAATGCAAAAAAGATCAGCGGGCTTGAAATCACAAGATAGTCGAAGGTCCGAATCGCCGTCCGAACAAAAAAGTTTGAGTGCGAAAAAAAATGCTTCTTGGTGACCGACTCCGAAGAGCCACGCGCAGACAAATACACTTCTAGCCCCGGGGTGATCAGGCGCTTTGCGTAATGCGGTTCATGCGAGATCAGAATGAATCCGTGACCGTCGTCCATCAGGTCGCGAATAAGATCGACAATGCCTAGAGCATTCGTCTCATCGAGCCCGACGAACGGTTCATCCAAGATGATGATGCTTCGGCCCTGCGCAAGAATTTGTGCCAGCGAAGCTCGACGGAGCATTCCTCCGCTGAGTTCGCCCGGCATTTTAGTTGCGTCGCTCTCAGACAAGCCGACTTGCGAAAGCCGTTCGCGGATCACTTCGGGTGGGGATGACCTGCCTGATTTTTTAAGGGCCAGCCCGATGTTCTCACCCACGTTCAGAGAGTCAATCAGAACACCTTGCTGAAACACCATTCCGACACTTGGGGTGGGCGACTCGTCTCCAGACCCAACAGTGTGAATCCGGGCATCCGGGATCGGGCGGAGCCCGAGTAGATGCAACGCGATGGAAGATTTACCCGCACCCGAGTCCCCCTTTAACCAAAGGCACTCGCCCGGGCGAACGTCTAGTTCGACCGTATCGTTGTCGAAAGGGCATCGGGGACCGGACTTTACAATTCGAACGTGAAGTTCCAAGCCTCACCTCGTGCAATGGACGTTACGGTCTCTACTGGCAGACTTCAACACACGGCTCTGGCAAGGCCGGGGCGCAGCAAGCCAGTCGCAGCCTATCGGGGCGCAATATGACTGCCCTCCGAGTCTTAAACTGGGTCATGCGACAGGCGAGCGCTCTGTGTGGAGTTACTATCTATAGTCTTGAAGGGTAAAGGAAAGCGGAGACAATGATCGAATATCATAACCCTGAGGGCCAATTCGGCGTCGAGCCTACTCCATACGCGTTATCCACCGAGATTCTCGGAAAGGATCAAATCGCCATTGGGTTCTTGGCCAACGGGTTCCCCGATTCTGAAAACTTCCTGGCCGCCCTCCGTCAGGAAATGCAAAAAATCGTGCCCGGCATACAGGCCCACGCATACAACAAAGGGAATGCTTCAATTGCAGCCTCGGATGAGATGCTCGCCGACTTAAAAGGCCATTGCCAGGCGGTCGTCGCCGCTTACGGCCATTGAGGCAGCTGCACCACCGGCACCGTGCGTGACGGAATCAACATGGCCAAGCTCGGCGTTCCCGCGGTCGCTCTCGTCACTCAGGAGTTCTGGCCCCAAGGTGATTTCGTAGCCCGCTCACTGGGGATGCCCGATGTGCCGCGAGTGAAACTCCCCCACCCCATTGCGGGAACCGGAACGGCTAACATGAAAGCCGTGGCCACTCAAGTGGCTCTTGAGGTCATCAAAGCCCTGGAAGGCTGCCTTGACTGATTTGTTCCGAGCAGAATCTGAAGAAGCGGCCCTCGAAGACCTTCACACGCGCGGCTTGACCGACGGCTTACCGGTGGTGATCCCCACCCCCGATCGAGTCAGCCAAATGGTGCTGGCTTCCGGACAAGAGGCCGACATGGTGCTGGGCACGATGGGCCCGGGACACGGGCTGGCCACCATGGAAAAGGTGGCGGTGGCAGCCGTCATGGCCGGCTGCTTGCCGGACTACATGCCGATCGTGGTCGCAGCGGTCAAAGCCGTGATCGAACCCGTCTTTGACCTAACCGAAATGCAAGCCACCACACACTGCACGGCCCCACTCATCATTGTGAATGGACCTGCGCGGATCAGCTGCGGGCCGGTCTCCTCCGGCTACGGTGCCCTCGGCCCTGGACACCGAGCCAACGCGTCCATTGGCCGAGCCCTTCGTCTCACAATGATGAACATTGGTGGCGCGCGGCCAGGCGCCTCCGACATGGCCCTCTTGGGACACCCCGGAAAGTTCACCTACTGCCTTGCAGAAGATGAAGAAAACAGCCCTTTCCCTCCCCTTCATACCACGCTCGGCTTCGGCAAAGAGGACAGCGTCGTCACAGTCATCGGCGCAGAAGCGCCGCATTCGGTGATTCACTCTGGCGATGGAGATGATCCCAAGCAGCATGAAGGCCTGCTCGATATGCTGGCCATAGGCGTCGCGAATCCAGCCACGAATAACGCAATGTTATCAAGCGGCACAGCAACTGTAGTGCTGAACCCTGAGCATGCCGGCATTCTCCATCGAGCGGGTCTCAGCCGGGAGGACATCGCCGCAGAAATTTGCGAGCGCTGCCAGCACCCGAATGCCGAACTCCATCAATTGTCCCCGGGCTTTGCGCCTTCTCAAGCCGGCGTGCGTAAAGCTTTTCGAAGCCCCGAGCAGCTTCTGATTCTCATGGCCGGAGGCTCAGGGCTCTATTCGATGGTCATGCCATCCTGGTGCGCTGGCACACACCGAAACTCACCCTCCAGCAGTCTGGTCGACTTTGAGTTTGCCTGCGAGATTCCCGGCGCCGAGATGAACAGGTCGACATCACCCAACGCCAAAGCCTAAGCCATTCCGTTTCCGACAACCGGGGCGTGCGGCCCCAGATTCTCCTGCCAGCTTTTTCGCAAGCAAAACCGCCAGACTGAATCGTTTGCCTCTCGGGATTCAGCCCACCGGCTCAAGGACCACCACGGGAATTTCTCTGTGCGCTGCTCGGGCCTTATAGTCGGCGTAAGGCGGGTAGATGGCTTCCAGTTCGGACCACAGCCTTTCGCGCTCGTCACCATCGGCAACGCGAGCCTTGGCGGAAACCGCCTTGGCCCCCACCATGAGTTGGCAGTGCGGCTCTGCTTCGAGGTTCAGGAACCAAATGGGATGGTTGGGCATCCCCCCCTTCGAGCCGATCACCACGTAGTTCCCATCAATTTCTTTGTAGATCAAGGGGATTGAACGCGGCTCGCCGGTCTTACGGCCCTTGGTCGTAATCAGAAGCGTCGGTAGAAGACCCTGCCCACCGGCCTCGGCCGAGTCCCACATATGGGCCTTTTCGGGGTCGGTCTGATAGAGCTCGATGTGTTTTTTAATCCACGGGATTTCGGCAAAAGTGGCCATAGGTCTCTTATCTTTCTTTGAAAAGGTGAATTGGCATCTGAGAAAGCGTGACTCGCCCGGCGCCATTTCGCCACTGTCCAAAGATAGCCTTCGATCAATACTGAGAACGCAGGACTCAGACCCGTCTCAGCTTTCCTCTGCCTGAGGCTGACGAAAAGCCTCGAATCTGACACCATCACTGGGGCCGCTGGAGGCAAAGCCCCGGCAGGCCTCTCCGATTCGCGCCACAAAGAAAGGCCATCCATGAGCGACCCGATCATCGTCATTTCTTCCGACACCCATGCCGGCAACTCCGTGCAGGGCTATCGAGAGTACCTGGACTCTAAGCACCAAGCGCTCTTTGACGAATGGCGGGGCTCTTACAAGAACCCGCAAAAAAAACATATCGGTTCCAAAAAGCACAAAAATTGGGACGACGCGGAGCGAATGAAAGATATGCAGGCAGATGGCATCGTCGGCGAAATTATTTTTCCCAACACCGTCCCGCCCTTCTTTCGAAGCAGCGTGCTCATCTGCGGAAACCCTCGGCCCGAGGATTACCTCCTACGGCTTGAGGGCATCAGAGCCCACAATCGGTGGTTGAGTGATTGGTGCTCCGAATACTCGGCCCAACGCGCCGGAATTGGCCTTGTCTACCTCAATGACATCGACGAAGCGATGAAAGACATCGAGTGGATCGCCAAGAACCATCTTCGCGGAGGCGTTCTTTTGCCGCACGTTCCAGATGACTGCACGAGCTACATCAAGCCCCTCTACCATCCCGATTATGATCCGATGTGGGCGCTGCTTGAGGAAACAGGCTTGGTGGTCAACCATCATGGCGGAACCGGCTCTCCCGACTATGGGCGCCTTCCAGTCTCTCTTCCGATTCGACTGATCGAAACCAGCTTCTTTTCAACGCGAAGCTATAGCCAGCTCATTCTGTCCGGCGTCTTCCATCGTTTTCCTAAACTGAAGTACATCCTGACCGAGTCAGGCTGCGCCTGGGTGCCCGAAACCCTGGAACGCCTCGACCTTGCCTGGAAGCGCATCTCATCCGGAGCGGTCGGGGAATTTCAATTTGCGGAAGGGGTCACCACGCCGGAGCCACCGAGCGTCTACGCCAAACAAAACTGCTACTACGGCGCGAGCTCCGCCTCGCCGCCCGAGATCAAGGATCGCGATATCATTGGTACGGATCGCATCCTATGGGGCAGCGACTATCCCCACTACGAGGGCACCTACCCCGACACGCGCTTGGCTCTCCGCCACACCTTCAACGCTTGTAGCGAAGAGGAAACGCGTGCCATGCTCGGACTCAATGCCGCAAGGCTCTACGGCTTTGACCTCGAGGCCCTCAAACCGCTCGCGGCCCAGTGCGGGCCCACCCTCGAAGAGCTCAGCGTGCCCCTCGCACCCGAGGAATTTCCGAAGCAAACCCACACCAACGCCTTCCGTACCCTCGACTGATCGTCGAGCCGCAGGCGCACTACAGATCGGTGGCGGCATCCAAGGGGTAGTAGTGAATGGGTGAAGACCAGGCCCGCTCTTGGATGGTTGAGGCCAAGTCGGAACGCGGCTGAACACCGGCTCGCACCGCGTCCCAAGTCGACCAGCGGCAGGTTGGGTTTTCGAGCACCCGTGCGTAGTAAAAGGCCCGTTGATTCGCGTCGAATTCCGGGTCTTTCCAGACGCTGCGCAGTTGCGCATCGCCCTCTCCAAACGCCTCACAGGTCGAAAGATCAACCCCTGATCCGTTATCCGGACAACGGTGGGTCTCGGGGTCGACGACCGCGCCTCCCGAACACGCCAGATCGTAGACGCGCTCGTGGGTTTCCCCTTCCGCGTCGACCCAACCCTTCACAATCTGGGCGCGCTGCAACGGCCCACTTCTCGGATCGGCCAGGCCCCAAACTAGGAAGGCCGGCGCCCTGCCCCCGTCGGCCACAAGATCGCCACCCATTGAAACCCCATTTGCATAGGCTTCCAAGACAACATTGTCCCGGTTGAGCATCTCCGGTGTAAAGTCATAACCACCGAAGAAACGAAGCCGCATCCTGGGCCCGGAAGTGGCGAAAGTCTCCTTCCGGCGAAACGCTTCATAAATGGCTTCGCGGGTATTTTCCTCGGCCCAGACCGCAGCCAGCCCCGAGGCACCAAAGGTCGGGGAGGAGCCGCCCATATAGCGTTGACCGTCGACCTCGGCGGTCAAATTTCCCGCAACCAATCCGGCCGCAGCCCCCACCAGTGGCGAGAACGGCACCGAACCCCGCAATTCGGGCGTTGCGCTCAACAAACCAAGCTTGGAAACAAAATTGGATTCGTTGACCTCGGCCGCAGCCGTGTGCGTATCGCTCGAGCCAATAAAGCCAAAGGTATACGGATTCGTCACGCCCCCTTGCTCAAGCGCAATGCCCCGCAGAAGGGCGTCTCGCACATAGCTGCCCTCCACCTCGCTCGGCAGGTTGGTGGCCACCCGGGTTTCCATCAGCTCGAAGCCGGCCCACTCGTCCTCGCTGGACAGCAACGGATGCGTCTCCGACGTGCCTTTGATCTGAGTGATCTCGACTAAGGGTTCGTTGCGAATCCGTTTCTCCGAGTAGTCATCGTCCATCGGGTTGCCCGCCCAATCCACCAGCTTGAACATTTGCCCGTTCGAGCCGTTCGAATTATGCGGAATCGCAAGGCTCTCAATGCCTTGTTCGCGCAGTCCGTCCATCCAAGCCCAAAGATCCTCGGGGTTGGCCGAGTGAACCCGTGAAAAGGGAACTGCCGGGAGTACATCGCTATCGCGAAAAACGACGTTACGGTGAAGGTTTCCCAAGCCGCCACTCCAGGTCGTGTACTCGTAGGCGACAAAGGTGGTGAAGCGACCTGGGTCGTTGTGAAGGTCCGCCGCGCGAATCGTATCCCCCCAAGCGCCCCGCGAGATCTCAAGGATCTCCTCTGAATCCACCTCGCCCTCCTGAATTCCACTGACGAGATTGGGAATGAAATCCCTGAAGGCGCCCAGTCGCTTGGGCACGCCAAGAAGACCGCGGTTGTCGGGTGCATTGATGTCGTGAAGCCCCTCAGCGAATTCGTTTTGCGAGAATACGGTCGTCGTGTCCGCCGCTTCCGGGGCAACACCGAGAAACATGGCGTGATCGGTCACTGCATAAAAGTCGAGCGGATCTTCGAGCTGAAGGTCAAAACCAGCGGCGTGCTTGATGGGTTCTCCCTTTGCGAAGCGATAGGCATCATGAGGCGTCGCGAGGGTTCCCATCACGTAGGCGTCGAACGAGTAGGTGGTGTGCACATGAAGATCACCAAAGAAAGCGCGCCGCTCTGGGTCGGGCTCGGGCACCGGCTCTTGAACGATGACCTCGTCCTGAATCGCGAACACCGAGGGAAGCTGGGAGTCCCCCGATGCGGCCCGCTGATTCAGGTTGTTCTCGCTCCCACACCCGAATGCGATCAGTAGAAGAATTATTGAAGCGGCAAGGTGGGAGTACTTATGCACGTTAGAAATTCTCCGTTTGATATCAGCCGTTTTTTTCGTCCGGTGGCCGGTCCGATCTCAACGAGAACAGACAAGACCGGCCTGATGCCGCCAAAAACACTGAAGAAAGTTTATCATAATGCTAATATCTGAGGGGCCATCGAGCCCGAATAACCCTTAATCTGCAAAACGATTGGAATGAAGTGGCGACAAGGCTCCGCACAAAGACCAAGCAGAATCGGGCTGAAACCGAGCGTCGGCTCATCGAATCGGCACTGGACCTCATTCGGCGCAATGGGGTTCTCGCCGGACTCAATCTTCGCCAAGTGGCCGACGGTGCCGGGGTCAATCGAGGCAACATCTACCATTACTTCGGCTCGCGGCGGGAACTCGTGCGGACCGCCATTGCGCGTCGCTTCGAAAGAGTGATCGACTCGCTTTTAGACGGCCGGCGAAGAACGCGCTTTGTTGAGCGCAGACTCCGCACCTTCCGGGTGGCCGATTCGATTCAGGACAGCCAATTTAGAGCCCTACTCGTCATTGATGGGGACGAAACCGTCGACCCCATGCCCCGATTCGAGGATGCACTCAATGCGCTCCAACAGGACGTTAAAGAGGGAGACATCCATGAAGGCCACGATCTTGAAGCGCTTCAAGTGGCTCTCTCTGCGCTGAGCCGCGGTTATCGCATTTTTCGCAAGCCGTTCGCGACTCGGGTCAAAGCCAAGGCTGACGACCTCGATGAACGTGTGGCCCGGATCCTTCTGACTTGGCTCGAAGTCATGGCCGAACCACCGGCTCCCCAGAGGCGGAACCCTCAGCCTACAAGGGATCAATGAGATGAAGCCGAGTTCCGCGATAGGGCGATCGCCTCTTCGGCGGAAAGGCCACCGTCCCCCGCCCAAACAATCGATTCAAGCACCAGAGGAAAACCATTGACCGCATCACGCATCCGATGGGCCTGCCTCGCGGCGATTTATGGAATCTTTCTCTTCTGGTACGGCGGATCGGGCGCCCCGGCTTCTCCAGAAAAAATTGAGGAGTACGTCTCTCTGGTTGCGCAGCGAAGCGCCGAAGAAAGCGGTCAAGGGAAAAGCCCTGGGCCAAACGACACTGATGCAGCCACTCAGATCCGCCGCTTTCTCGAATCGGACGATGGCCAAGAATTCGTCATGCTCAACCTAAACGTCCATCGAGATTCACCCGAATACAAAGTCCAGAGAGAGGACGCCCAAACCATCGCGAGCGCTGCGGAGGCCGAAAAAGAGTATCAGAGACGCGTGGCGCCTCTTCTTCTGATGCGGGCGAGCCATCCCCTCGTCATGGTCAAACCGGTCTTCTTCATTGGTGGCATCGGCGACTTTGAGCGGCAAGATTGGGATCTGGCTTCTATGGTGCGTTATCGGAGCCGACAAGATTTCGTCGAGTTCATCCTCACCCCTGAATTTTCACAAAATGTCGATCACAAATGGGCTGCCCTCGGTCGCAGCACGGCCCTGGCAACGGTGCCTTTGATTTCTTTTGCGACAATCAGGCTCGTTCCGCTGCTGATCTTGATCATCATAGGGCTGCTTTTTGATCGCACGTTTTCCCGTACCCGGTAAAGCGTTCCCAAGAAGCTTCTCGCAGAGGAAAAATTCATGTTCAAAAAAATCGCTCTGATCCTCGGTGTACTCATTCTTTTGTTGGGTGCATTCATCGGCTGGGCGATCGTGCGCCCTCTGCATCAGCTTGCGAGAGACATCTCGCCCAGTAGCGCCGCGGAGGATTACGCCCTGCAAAGTGACGAGAGCTTTGAAACCCCCGAGCCCGTCCCATGGGAAGAAAAGCCTTTTAATCCACTTAAGAACGCGTACTGGGGCGAGCTGCATGTCCATACGGTTGAGAGCATGGACGCCGTTCTATTCGGGACGACGGCGACTGTCGAAGACGCGTATCGATTCGCCCGGGGCGAGCCGCTCCGAAGCCCTGGCGGAGAGCTCATGCAGCTCTCACGACCTTTGGACTTCGTGGCCGTCACGGATCATGCCGAAGGTTTTGGCCTGCGAACACGATGCGAAGAGGCTGATTTGTCCCTCTTTGAAAAAGCAAACTGTTGGCTCATGAAGACACCGGGGTGGACAACGGCATTTTTCTTGCTGCAGCGCTCAACCCGTCAAGCCACCGAGACCGATCCGACACAACCTGCCGGCCTGTATCGAAATCGCCCGCGAAGCCGCAGACAACGAGAAGACATTCCCATCTGCAGCGGGGGAGAAGGCGGGCCCGGCCGTTGCCTTGAAGACAGCCAATCCGATTGGGCGCGCTACATCGAATTAGCCGACCAACACTATGAACCGGGCGTCTTCACGACCTTCGCGGCTTACGAATTTTCGCCCACATTGGACCGAGCCGGAAAGCACCATCGAAACGTCATCTTTAACGGAGATCAACTCCCCGATCATGCCATCTCTTCATTCGATGTCGACAACGCACTGGGCCTTTGGCGTGGCCTAGAGGAAAACTGCAGCGAAGAATGTGATTTCCTCACCATTCCGCACAACATGAATAAGGGATGGGGCCTCTTCTACAGTCGTCATACCTGGGACGGCGACACCTACGAAGAAGACGACTGGCGGGTCCGGATGCGCCGCGAACCCTTGGCCGAAATGTATCAAGTCAAAGGGGCGTCCGAGTGCGCGCTCGGGGTGGGCGCAACCGATGAAGAATGCGCGTTTGAACAGGTCCTCAGCCCTTGCGAAGTGGGGCAAGAGGCGGGCTGTGCGTTTCAATCGTCTTTTGCGCGACAGGGCCTCAAGGTCGGCATGCAGCTCGATCAAGAACTCGGCTTTAACCCGCTGGCTTTCGGATTTATTGCCGCCACAGATGGGCACAATTCCAACCCCGGAGACGCCGAAGAGTGGGACTTCCCCGGTAAAGTCGGGGCGGCCAGCTCACCCGCCCTGCGCCGACTTCGAACACGGCCGGACATGGAACCCCACAACCAGATATTGACCGACCACGG
Organism: bacterium TMED88; assembly: GCA_002171515.1. GTDB lineage: Bacteria > Myxococcota_A > UBA9160 > UBA9160 > UBA4427 > TMED88. The sequence goes on from NHEP01000225.1 coordinate 35,977, forward strand.
CTCGGGTGGACTCGCGGCCGTATGGGCCGAAGAGAACACCCGCGAAGCCATCTTCTCAGGAATGAAGCGCCGTGAAGCCTACGCGACTTCGGGGCCCCGCATTCTTCTTCGCTTCTTTGCCGGCTGGGGATTTGATCCTTCGATTGTCGAGGACCGAAACCCCGTCGAAATCGCCACCCAGGGTGGTGTTCCGATGGGCGGGGTGCTGAAACCCGAAGATGACCAGACCGAGAGTCCCACATTTTTCGCTTGGGCCGCGGCCGACTGGATGAGCGCTCCCCTGCAGCGCATTCAGGTCGTCAAGGGCTGGATCGATGGGGAAGGCGCAACCCACGAAGAGGTCCAAGATGTCATCTGCGCCGGCGGGCTCTCGGTGGATCCCATCACGCATCGCTGTCCGGACAATGGCGCCTCGGTCGACCTGGCTTCTTGTCAGCCGCTCAGCGACAACGGGGCTGAGCAGCTCATGGTCGCCTGGCGGGACGAAAACTTTAATCCCCGTCAGGGTGCCTTCTACTATCTGCGAGCCCTTCAAAATCCAACCTGCCGCTGGTCGACCTACGACGCTCTACGGCTCGGGCGCGAACCGGATCCACGTGTGCCAGCAACCATCCGCGAGCGCGCCTGGTCATCGCCCATCTGGATCGACCCTCCAGCCTAAAAGACTTCGGCGGCCTTGTTTCTTTGGGCCCGGGAGTCGAAAAACCCAATCGAGGTTGCTTTCGGACCCAAGCAGATTTTTCTACTCTGGATCAACGTTCCCTACAGCGAGACCAATCATGATCAAACTATACGGTGCCAATGCTTCTCCCTTCGTCCGCAAAGTGATGGCTGTCCTCGCCATCAAGCAGCTCCCCTACGAGCATATTCCCTCGATGCCTTTTTCGGGGGATCAGGAGCTCGCGAAGGTCAGCCCGCTGGGCAAGATCCCCGCGCTGGTTGACGGAGATCTCAATATCGCCGACTCCAAGGTGATCTGCCGCTACCTCGAAAGCGCCTACCCGGAGGTTCCGGTTTACCCCAAAGACCTTCAAGATCGCGCCCGCGCAGATTGGCTAGAGGAATATGGCGGCACCGCACTGGCCGAATCAGCTGCGGGGATTTTCTTTCATCGATTCATGCGCCCCATGGCGTTCAAGCAACCTGTAGATGAGGAAGCGGTGGAAAACATCATTCAGAAAAAAATGCCGCCCCTTCTGGATTACCTGGAAACTCAGGTCCCGGAAGAAGGATTCATCTTCGGCGAGTTGACCGTGGCCGATCTTGCGCTGGCTTCGCCCTTTGTGAATGCCGGGTACGCGCAGTACACCATCGACTCCCAAAAGTGGCCCAAAATCTCTGCGCTGGTGGAGCGGGTCAAGGCCCATGAAGCCCTCGTCCCTCTGCTCGAGGCTGAAGCCGCCGCCTTCGGTCAGTCGAGATGAGTCCGAAGGGCCGCCAAAACAACCTCTGGACCTGAACGCCGCTGGTAATCTTCAGAGACGTCCATCCAAAGCACTTCGCCGTTGGCATCCACGAGCAAAGACACCGGAATCGGCAAGGCTTCGATCTCGTCTCGCGGACTACCCGAGTGGAATCCTTGGTTTCGGATGCCGAAGGCGTCGGTCACCTCAAGCGTCCGGTCGGAAAGCATCGTGGCCTGAAGGCCGTGAGCGCGGCGGCCCTTTCGAATTACCTCAGGCTGGTCGGTGCTGACGGTCAACACCTGAACCCCGCGTTGATCAAACTCGTCTCGAAGCTCTTCCCATCGCCGTAACTCGGCGACACAGTAGGGTCACCAATGAGCGCGGAAAAATTTGATGAGCACCGGATTCCCGCGAAGCCGCTCTGAATCGAAGACTTCACCGCGATCATCCGGGGCACTAAAGCGGGGGATCGTATCACCGACCTGAATCGCGTTGGGCGGAAGAATTTGTTCGCTGACGCTCACCGTGAAGGGCAGAAAAAGACCGATCACGATGGCCGGAATCGCTGCGATCCCGCCGATCCATCCCGGCCTTCGCACCAAAGCCGTCACCGCCATCACGACGGCACTGAGCCAGATCAGAACAAAAAACGTTCGGTCATCGGGAAGGCTTACATGCCTCGCTTGGTTGAACCAAAACAGCGTGCAACCCAACGCGACGATGAGGGCAAGCAACGCCAACGGCGTGCCCGATTTTGTAAAGGCTTTCATCACCGATCTCCCATGCCGACTTCGTCCGTGGAGTGGATAAGTTTGAGAGTTAAACTCTCAAAACGATAATGCGTTGGGACACGGAGGCAACCCTAGAGGCAAAACCAGATTTCCGCCCGGGTCCTCAGGCCCCGCCCCCCTGCCCCCCGACCTGAATGGCTTTCAATGTCTCTCCGAGGGTCAAGAGTTCGGGCAAAAGTTGAGGAGGCTCGTTGGGGTCGGCGGGGTAGACGATGTAGAGCGGCACACCGGCGCGGCCCCATTCCGCGAGGCCCTGGGTGACCGTGTCGTCTCGCAGAGTCCAGTCGGCTTTGAACGTGGCGAAGTCCCATCGCGCTAGTTCTTCTCGAATCGACGCGTCGGAAAGAACCAGCGCTTCATTCACCTGACACGTAATGCACCAGTCCGCCGTAAAGTCGACGAAAACCGGCCGTCCCGCAGCCCGCTCGCGGTCAATCGCCCCCTGATCAAAGACTCGCCAATCAATCCCATCGGAGTCCGATATGGACCCAGAAGAGGAAGCGCGAGGCGCGGGAGAAAGCGGCAAAGCCATGAGAGAAAGGCCGGCCAGCACGAGCGAAGCGACGGCGACCCCGCGCGTCCACCCGAGACGCAGCGAGGCCTGCACCGAGCCAAAGATCCAGACCAGCAGAGCAATCGCAATCAAGTGCGCCAGCAGCAAGGCTTGAGCATCCACGCCCATGGCCCGGCCCGCCACCCAGGCCAGCCAAACGACCGTACCGAGGAGTGAGAAACCCAGAAGCTGACGGACACGCAGCATCCAGGCCCCAGGGCGAGGCACGAACCGGGCCAAACCCGGAACCCAAGTAATCAGGACATACGGCGCTGCGAGGCCAAGGCCAATCGCCGTAAAAACCGCAAAGATCACAGCCCCGGAACTGGCGAAAGCAAACCCCACAGCCGTTCCCAGGAAAGGGGCCGTACAGGGCGTCGCGACCGCCACGACCAAAGCGCCTTCGAAAAAGCTGCGCGCCGATGAGGCTGAGGCTGTTCCGGTCTCGGAATTCCACCGGGGCCCGGAAGGCTGCAGGGTAATTTCGAACACCCCGAAGAGATTCATGGCGAAGACCACAAGGAGACTCGAAATAACCGCGATAAAAATCGGGTCCTGGAGCTGAAAACCCCAACCCACGGCGGTTCCGGCAGAGCGCAGGATCAACACCCCGAGCGCCAGCGCCGCCATCGAGAGCAGCACGCCAGCCAGGTAGGCGAAACCATGTCGAACGAGTTCGCGACGCTCACTCTCAGCCAGCTCTGCGATCCCAAATATTTTAATCGCCAAAACGGGCAAGACACAGGGCATCAGGTTGAGGATCAGGCCGCCGACCAAACCGAACGCCAAGGCCCAGAGAAGAGACAGGGATGGACCCGGCGACGCATTCGGATCCGCCGGCGTCGTCTCGATGGACTGTTCGGGAAGTGCGACCACCACCTCAAAAGCGCGGGGGTCGACTTCCTTCGCAATGGGAACGTCGATCTCGAGGTACGTCTCCCCGCCCGGACCCGAAATCGGAACCAGGCCCTGGAGTCGCTGGGCCCCCAGCTCAGTGACCTCGTCAAAGGCGTGAGCCTTGAGGACCAGACCAAAACCTCGGGCGCCCTCGACGAGCGAGTCCGGCGGACGCGACAGGCCCAGCGCCGAGAAGCCGAGACTCGACTGGATCAACGGGAAGAAGCCATGGTGAATGTCTCGGCCGTTAAAGGTCCACGGACGACAGGGAGAGTCGGCGTTCCCGTCGGCGCAGGACACGACATCGACGACCAGCGCGACATCCTCTCCCTCGGCCACAGCGTCTCGATCCGCTCGGACAGCCACCTCTAAGCCCAGATCGGCTGGAGTTGTCGGGAGTTGGGCTTCGGCCCGCTCGAAGAGCTCCCGGACCTCGGATCGCGGCGGACGACTCGAGCGGGTGACCGCCAAGTCCTTTGCCAGTTCAATGCGGCCGGGTACGCAGGCGATTCGGCAAGCCAGAAAATCTACGTCTACTTCTATCCGCCAGGTGCCACGCGCCTCTTCCGGAACCTGCGCTTCACTGAAGAGCAAGACCTCATCGTGATATCCGAACGTCGTCAGTAAACCGTCTGCCTCGCGAAAGACTTCGGGCGCGGGCCATTGCGTGGGCCCAATCTCCGCGCCCTCGGCGCGCCAGGTGAGGATGGGGGCTGCGCCCGAGTCACCCGGATTCTGCCAATAGATGTGCCAGCCTGGTTGGAGTTCAAAGAGGACGCCTATGCGGACGCGAGCTCCAGGGGCCACCGTTGCCGCGTCGACCAGCAGCTCGGCGACAGCAAACTCGTCTTCCGACCCCAGGAACGCTTCGCCCCGAGGACCCGGCGGAACATTCGCCTGCGCACCGCTTTCCATGACCGCCAGAAAGACCAAGAAAATCCACTTCAGCGACACAAGCGATGCACGCTGCGTCCTCGGATTCATCAACCCCCACCCCTCCGCGCGATCCGGCGATCGCCAGCGACCTTTCGTCGTCCGCTTGACATTACCAAATGAGAGTGCAACTCTCAAATGTGACTGAGAACTCGACTCTCAAAACTGGAGATTGCAATGTCCGCGTCGGCCGACCCGGCCTTCCCCCGCTCCCATGAGCGAACCGCTGTCCACCGGCGGCGGCTTCGGGCCATCGATGCCTTCATTGACCTCGTCCTCGAAGGTCACCTCCCCCCCAATCCAAAGCAAGTCGCCGAGCGAGCCAAAATCTCGATGGCGACCTTCTTTCGCTATTTCGAGAACCTCAACTCCATGAGACGCGATGCAGCCGTTCGGATGGCTGAGCGATTCCCGCTGCTCGAAATCGAAGCGATCGGCGAAGGTCCCTTGAAAGAACGGGTTGAACGTTTTACGGACCTCCGCGTCAAGCTCTGGGAAAAAGTTCACCTCCTCGCGCTTCTCCAACGGAGCACGACTTTACACGACTCCGATGCCGCTGAGATGATTGAAGACGTCCGGCACATGATGGCTCAGCAAATCCAAGAGCACTTCGCCCCGGAACTGCAGCGCCTCACGACAGGCCAACGAGAAGACGCGGTCGCGCTCATTGCGACCCTCACTTCGGTGGAATCTTGGGAACAGTATCGCCACGCCTATAAGCGGAGCCCTTTGCAAACGCGCCGATCCTGGGCCCATACAATCTACGCCGCCTTGGCGGCAGCAGAAGACTCACGTTGATCCTCTTCGTACCCATAAAAAGAGATCAACTCACATCACTCCAACCACATCTCTAGGATGCTTCCGATCAATCAGATCCATGCGGAGTCATCCGCCATCAATTTTGAAAGAGGTCACAGAGCATGACGGCTTCCACCGAAAAATCCAACACGGGCCAAGGGCTGCCCGATAACTTTGACCCCGAGGCGATGCGGGCGCGATATAGCGAAGAGCGAGAAAAGAGACTTCGACCCGATGGCAACGAGCAATATATCGAGGTCAAAGATGACTTTGCTCACTATTTGGATGATCCGTACGTCGATACACCCGTCAAACGTGAACCGCTGGAAGATGAAGTCGAAGTTGTCGTCATTGGGGGGGGGTTTGGCGGGCTGCAAATGGGGGCGCGCTTGCGGCAGGCCGGCGTCAAGGATCTCAGGATCATCGAAAAAGGTGGCGACTTCGGGGGCACTTGGTACTGGAATCGCTACCCCGGTGCCCAATGCGATGTCGAGTCCTATATCTATCTTCCGCTGCTCGAGGAAGTGGGTTACATGCCAAAGGAGAAGTACTCCTTTGCGAAAGAAATCCTCGAATACAGTCGCAAGCTCGGGGAGCATTTTGACCTTTATGAGGGCGCCCTCTTCCAAACGGAGGTCACAGATCTCCGCTGGGATGAAGACAGCGGGCGCTGGATCGTGTCCACGGATCGCGGCGACGCGTTGCGTGCCCGCTTCGTCACCATGGCGAACGGGCCGCTCAATCGGCCTAAGCTCCCCGGCATTCCTGGGATTCAGAACTTCAAGGGCCATACGTTCCACACCAGTCGCTGGGACTACGAATATACGGGCGGTGGGCCGCTCGGCGGCCTCGACCGGCTCCACGATAAGCGCGTCGCGGTGATCGGAACGGGTGCGACCGGCATTCAATGCGTGCCCTTTGTAGGTGAAACCGCGAAGCAGCTCTATGTCTTTCAGCGAACGCCTTCGACTGTGGACGTTCGGGGCAATCAGCCGACGGATCCGGAATGGGCTGCCGCTTTGAAGCCGGGCTGGCAAAAACATCGAATGGAAAATTTCAACGGACTCGTTTCTGGCGTACCCCAGACGCAAGACCTTGTGGATGATGGCTGGACGGACTTGGTGGGAAAGATGATTCGCCGTTTCCGGGAAGCCGTGCAGGACGGCAGCCCGGATGTTCCGGCCATTCTCGAAATGGCCAATTTCGAAAAAATGACCGAAATTCGTGATCGCGTCGATGAACTCGTTGAGGATCCTGATGTCGCCGAAAAACTCAAGCCCTACTACCGGATGTTCTGCAAGCGGCCCACGTTCAACGATGACTTTCTCCCCACGTTTAATCGACCGAATGTCGAGTTGGTAGATACCGATGGACAGGGTGTTGATCGCATCACCGAGAAGGGTCTGGTGGTGAAAGGTGTGGAGTACGAGGTCGACTGCATCATTTTTGCGACGGGCTTTGAGGTAGGCACTTCGTATGCGCGCCGCGCAGGCTACGAGATCCATGGCCGAGACGGGCGCACTCTGATGGAGAAGTGGGAAGAAGGCATGAGCAGTCTGCACGGAATGCAAAGCCAAAACTTCCCCAATTGCTTCATCATGCACATGTTTCAGGCGGCTTTCACGGCCAATTATCCCCACTTGCTTGAGGAACTGACCACCCATATCGCCTACATCCTGGGCGAGGCGATCAAGCGCGACGCCAAGGTGGTGGAAGTCTCTCAAGACGCCGAAGCGGCCTGGGTGAAAACCATCGTCGAAAAGGGAGCGGGTGCGATGGGCGCGCTGGGTGGACCCGAATGTACGCCGGGCTACTACAACAACGAAGGCCAGGATCGAGAGCCCACTGCGGTTCAATCCGCTCCCTACGGAGGCGGCTCAATCGAGTACTTCAAGCTACTCGAAGCGTGGCGCAAAGAAGGGCAACTCGCCGGGATCGAATTCAGCTCATGATGGGGTTGGGCGCCCTGCAGCGCGGGCTGCGATTCAGGGCGTTTGAATTGGCCTCACGCTCCAGTTGGACATTCAGTTGGGTATGGAGAGAGGAAACGGTCGATGGCACGATTCGACTTGATGCGGGGGTCTTCGAAGCTTCTTTCCTGCCTCAATACGCCGAGCAGCCCCTGACAGACGACTACAAAAGCGATTTCGTCAACGCTGCAGGTCGGAACGGACGACCGCCCTTTCGACCCAGAAAAGCTGAACAACCCAGTTGAACTTTCGAGGTCAAAAACGATGAAGACTGCAATTCGAGTAGGAGGGCCGACTTCAGGAGGCCGAAAACAATTCGTGGCGATGCTGAAGTTTGCCATCGAGGCTGAAAAGTTGGGCGTCGAGCAGGCTTGGAGTGCGGAAGCTTGGGGCATGGATGCGATCGCACCCCTCGCCTACTTGGCGGCCCGAACCGAGAAGCTTCAGTTGGGTACGGGCATTATGCAGTTGTGTGCACGAACACCGGCTTCAACCGCCATGACGGCGATGAGCATGCAGACGGTAACCGATGGACGATTCCTGCTGGGCCTGGGAAACTCCGGCCCTCAAGTGGTTGAAGGGCTTCATGGTCAGCCATTTGATCGGCCTGTCACCCGAATGCGCGAAACCGTTGAACTCGTTCGCATGGCCTGTCGCGGCGAAAAGCTCAGTTATTCCGGCAAGGCTTTGACCCTGCCTCGACCGGGTGGTCAAGGCAAGGCCCTTCGCCTCGCACAACCGCCAGAGGAAATCCCGGTCTATTTGGCGACGCTGGCGCCCAAAGCGCTGGAGATGACGGGCGCAATCGCGGACGGCTGGCTCGGAACCTCTTTTACTCCAGACGCCCCGGAAGCTCACTTAGAGTATCTGCGACGGGGCGCAGAGAAGGCGGGCCGAAAGCTTGAAGACTTAAGACTTTGTGTCGATACGGCTGTCGCCTTCACGGATGATCCGGAGCCGGTCATCCAGGCCCAGAAAGCCATGCTGGCCTTCCAGTTGAGCGCGATGGGATCGCCCACAATGAACTTCTACAACGATGCCTATGCGCGCGGCGGGTTCCAAGACGCCTGCGTAGAAGTCCGCGATCTATGGCTCAAGGGGCAAAGGGCGGAGGCCGTTCAGGCTGTACCGGATGAGATGGTCTTAAAAACCTCGCTCATCGGCGACGAGGCCCACGTGCGCGACCGCTTGGACCTCTACCGAAAGGCGGGAATTACGGAGCTAATGCTGCACCCGATCGGGAAGAGCACGACGGATCGGCTCGACACGTTGGGCCGCGCGGTTGAACTGGCCCGGCAGGAAAGTGCCTGAGGGTTTCGGGCCCAGAACCCAAGCCCGGAATGAACCCTGACTGGGTCCTTCAGGCGGGGAAGGCCTACAGCAACCGAATGATGGGACCTGCACCCGGCCTAGCCACAAAAAACTGGCTTTGGGGGATGCCGACGGACTGGGTCGCGTTGTAGCTTCTCTTCTTCCTGCTGGGCCACGGGTAAGGGGCTGAAGCTCGAACGCGAATGTCAACTTTAATCGCCTATCTCTTTGTACTGCTCGGAGGCGCTGCCGGGGCTCTTTCTCGCTTTGGCGTTCAGGAACTGTTTCGCGCTTTTACGCGGTGGCCGGGATGGGTGGCCGTCTTTTTTGTGAATGTCCTCGGCAGCTTTTTGATTGGCTTGGTTGTCGCCTGGCTCCAAGGATTGATTGCCCTCGAGCATTCAGAACGACTCGACCCCCTTCAGCTGTATATCGATACGCAAGACGCCGATCATGGCCTTGCGCTTCTGGCTGCGGGATTCTGCGGAGCCTTTACGACCTTCAGCAGCTTTTCGCTCGACAATCACTTCTTGGCCAAGGAGTCTCGGGCCCTTCTCCTCTTCAACATGCTGGGTTCTCTGATCACTTGTCTCGCCGCCGTCGCACTCGGCTGGTCGGTCGGAAAAGCAATGGCCGGCTGAAGATGAGTTCGCAAAGGAACCCTGAGTGATGGATCTCTTGTCGAAAATACTGGTGATTGGAGCGGGTGGCGGTTTCGGCGCGGCAATTCGGCATATGCTTGCGGGCATCTTGGAGGGCGGTTTGAACCTACCGGCCTTTGCGGCGGTCATGGGCGTGAACGTTCTCGGGGCTTTCTTGATCGGCTTTGTCTTTCTGTTGATCGAAACCCGATTTCGACCCGAAGGAAATAGCCGCCTCAAAGACCTGCCCGTTTCACGCGACCTTGAGACACTCGACGGATGGCCCGAGGGAGACCCAACGCTCCCCGCGGTGGATGTTTTTCAAGCGAAGCAGAGTGCAGAGCTCTATTCGGGTTTTTTCATCACCGGCATTTTGGGAGGGATGACGACCTTTTCGCTCTTTAGTCTCCTCACACTCAACCTCGTGCAGAGTGGTGAAATCGCCTGGGCGGTCTTCAATGCGATCGGAACCGTGATCCTGGGTTTTCTGGCGACTCAACTGGGATTTCGCTTTGGCTGCCGGTGGGCGCTCAACCGCCCCAACCAATCAAATCCGCCCGAATGACTTCTTCCCTCACAAAAAGCCTCCCGACCGAGGGCCGGACTCCGCCCGTCCCCGATCGGGAGATCGCAATCCCGCGAGCGCTACGGAATGTCCACACACTCGAGCCCTAGAGGGCCTTGGCGCGTTGGACCATCGCATTCCCCGGTTCCTCCAGGATCGGATTCAGGGTGAGCAATGGAACCGTAGAACTCCGGCTTTCGGGGCACATCCCAGTTGGGACGCGTATGAACCCGGTACCCCCCCCAGTCGTTCTCGTCGTCAAACCCATGATCGGGACCGAGCGCTTCCTTGATTTCGGGCAACTTCGCAACCAATTGCAGGCAGTCAAGCATGTCATCTCCGCTGAGGCAGGCTTTGACACTCGAAATCAGTTCGTATGCACCCGTTTCGCAGTTGTTGAGGTGGTAGTTTTCACGTCCGGAATGAAGACGGGCAGGATCCTGATAAGGATTCCATGAGCACCAAGGTTGGTAGACGCACGGAGGACCTCCAGCGGTGCCACATTTGTCCGGTCCCTGAGGTACTCCCTTATAACCTCCGGGCTCGACGCAGTTGTCCACAATATCGACCCCGTTGCACCGACGATAATTTCGACGGCGAGCCCCATCGGGACCTGCGTGGCTCATCAGGCCCCACTGATAGATCGCGTATTGGTGAAGATGTCTGACGATGGCCGGAACCGGATCACAGTTGTTTCGGATAGAGCAGGCTTTGTCCGGGGCGCATGTTGCGGGCTGTCCGACCACCGAGCCTCCGTAAAAGTCGATCGGAATTCCCCAGACCCCAGAAACAATTGCCCCCATGCTGTAGGCAAACTGGTGAGTGGAAACAATTTCGCTATCCGAGCAGTGCTCCGTAAAGGCGTCGAGTCGAAGCTGGCAAGTATGTATATCCGTCGAGGTCTCGCCCGGAAGCAATGGAGCCACCCCCTTGGGTTTACCCATTTGTTCCCCTGCCACCGTCAAGTCGCCGAATATCTGGTCGATGAGAGCCACTTCTTGTCCTGCCCCTTTGTAGTCGCCGGTCGTGACGTTGCACCACCCTGCCCCTTGGCGGTCTGGATTCTCCGCTGGGGTACTCCATCCCTCAACCATAATGTCTTGGGATGTTTCGGCGCAGTAGAAGTGAGTGCGGGTCTCTCCTTCTTCGAGAGAAGGCGGGTTGCACATCCAAATATCGAGAGACTCGGTCTCCTGAAAGAATGTTTCAGACCAATCGGCTTCCTTCACCGGCCAGAATGGCCGGTAATCCATGTCCTGCTCGCCGCGGATTTCGTAACCCCGCTTGTGGTGCTTGATGGTCGTGTTGGATCCGGGCGCCTTGATCTTGCAACAGCCTGCTTCGTTCCAGGGTTTCCAGTCCTCGCCCGGAACCCCGCTCGGCCCGGGTCCTACGGCCGTGTCACATGAAGCAAAAAAACCATTGCCAGCATCTTCGATCGACGTAGGATTATTGAGCTCACACAACGCATCGTCAGCAATTTCATGTAACTCGGTCTCGATTCCACGTGGGCAAGCTTCGGTGACACTTTCGTTCGTTTTAAACAGAAGACCCTTGTCGACACATTCAACAAGATCTTTCTTAAGCGTCACGTTGTGCCGATTGCAGGCCTGACGCGCTAACGCAAGAAAGTCGACCGGGAGCTGTTCACCGTCTGGTTCGGTCTGACCATCCACGCAGGCGAGGGCCGCTGGGCCCAACGTGGAATTAGTGAAAATTACTTTCCAAACTTTTTCAAATGGGCCATCCCTTTCGTCACGACAGTCATTCAGGTCATCCATCGCAGCCCACCAGACTCCTGTTCCGGTGCAGGTTTGATCATATTCCGGTGCGTTCAAGATGTCGGATTCCATGCTGCAACCCGAAGTCGTGAAGAGCAGCCCTGTGACCGTGAGCAAGACACCTAAGATTTGAGTCATTGTCCCGCTCCTTCTCCGCTGCCATTGGGATCACCCGGGTCGCCCCCGCCCGACCCGCAGTCGGCGGGACACTGGCTGATGCTTTCCCCCGACTGACAAATGCCATCTCCACAGGTCTGCATCGCGATTTCAATATCGGAGAGCCTTTCCCAGTGCGCTGACGCGAAAAAGAGCATCGAGAAGGCATAGACCTCCTCGGGTGACATGCCCTCGGAGGGTCCCGATGCGACAAAATCCACCAAGGCGTCTTCCGCAAGATCGCAGTAATCGAGCTGGGCCTGCCGAATTTGAGGCGGGCGGTCTGTGTCGTCGTAGATCATCTGACAGAAGGGGAGCCCGTAGTCATCGCCAGCCCAAGACGCCGCCGGCATCCCGCAGGCCAAGAACAGGATCCAGGCGACCCCCTGATGGTATTTGCGTCGAATTCTCATCTTTGCCCCTTTACGGCCCCTCTGAGACGCCCTGCGCGCCACCGACCTTCGGTCGGGGAGGCTGGATAGAAATGATACTTTGCGGTATTTTAATACCTATTGGTATTACAGTAATCCTGGGTATTTTAAAGATCAACTAGAAATCCAACAAAAAAAGGCCCGTCTGGCCGTGTTGCGGAGAACGTTCGGCCCGTCGCCGACGAGCGGTTTCCCCTGTGTTTTTTATGCGGGCCTGGCCGCCCGGCCTTGCGGCCAAGCCCCATGGGCTTGGAGCGCCGAGCCGTTCGCTCGTCTTGTTCGTCGAGGCCGGAACAATCCGCCTTTGCTCCGCGGACGGGCTTTGCCCTCTCGTTCACGGTTCCAGCCACTGTCCGAAACAAGCGGGGAGGCCGGACGATCGCTTGCCCACTTGAGCCTCACGTGGTGGCTGTGTCCCGAGGGCGACCGACGGAATTCCATCGCAATTTGCTAGTTTGCGCCCATGCCGAAGCCGATACCCCGCAAAGAGGCCACCGCCCGCAACCGGGAAAAGCTTTTGGATGCCGCCGCCAAGGTCATTGGAAAGTCGGGATTGGTGGGGGCGACACTCCAAGAAATCGCCACGGCGGCCGGTCTAACAAAAGGGGCGGTCTATTCACGGTTTGACTCGAAGGAAGACCTTCTGATCGAGCTGCTGGATCGTCGTTTCGAAGTAGGTCACGCTCAGTTGATGGAGGTCCTCTCCGGGGATAAACCCATGATGGAGCGGCTCGCTGAGCTCGACACCTGGCATCGGGGAGAAAAAGGAAACGGCCGTCTGTGGGCGACTCTCGAATTGGAGCTGAGTATCGCGGCGGCCCGGCAGCCGAAGCTCCGCAGAAAGCTTCGTGATCGGCAGCGCCGATCGCGCGAGTTCTTGGCGGAGATGGTGGAAAAGATTGCCGATGAGAACAATCTAACGCTGCCTCTTCCGCCGGCTGACTTTGCGATTGTCCTATCTGCCCTCAGCGACGGCCTTCTGGTTCACTGGCTCAATGACGCTAAGGCTGTGCCTGACAATCTATTCGCGCGCTTCATTATTTCGACGGTCTTGGGCGCCTCGGGGATCAAACCACCCGCCTGAGGCTAATTTTGCGGGATCGCGTTCTGGGGCCGATCGAAGGTGATCACGGTTGAGCGGCGCTAGAGTCTCCCCATGCTGGAGGGACTATCACCGAGAGCGCTGATGATCGGGATGCTGGTCGTGAGCCTGGTCTATCTCGTGCTCCCCTTTGACTTTATCCCCGATTTCCTGGGCCTGCCGGGACGGATCGATGACGTTGCGCTGATCGGCTTTTTGGTGTGGCTCTATCAACGCCGTTCGGCAGCCCACGTCGAGCGAGAGACTCACGAGGCGGAGTCCCGGCAGAAAGACTCTTCTTCTCGCTCTTCGGGCCCAGCGAGCGAGTCCTCTCGGGCCTTTGATCCGTATACCGTTCTCGGGATTGACCGCTCTGCTTCAGACAAAGAAATCCAGTCTGCTTATCGGGCTCGAATGCAGGAATATCACCCCGACAAAGTTTCCCACTTGGGCGAAGAGCTTCAACGCGTCGCCCATGATAAATCCCAAGAAATCCAGCTGGCGTACCGGCAGCTAAAAAAGTAGCCAAGCCCGATTTTGACCGACCCTCCTTTTTCGTGAATGCGTGCCGAGTGAATCCTGCGAGATCTCAAGTTCAACTTTCCCCGATCGGCATCCGCCACTCCGTCATCAGGGCAGTCACGCTCCAGATTTGCGAGTCTTGTCGCAGGAGGGCGCTCTATCCATGAGTCGTTCGGGCGAAGCAGACCAGGAAAGCGGGTCGGGCGAGGAAACCGCTCCGCTGAGTCGCACCCAGATGAGACGAGAGGCACAGAGGGTCCAGCAACTGGTTTTGGACCTGATTGCGCTCCCCTCTTCCGGGCTCGATGCCCTGGGGCTCGATCCATCGGTCCGAGAAGCCATCCATCTATGCCAAGGCCTTAAACTTCGTGCCCAAGCACGCCAAAAACGCTTGATTGCCCAATTGCTCCGTGCGGAAGACTATGAGGCAATCCTCCGCACGATCAAAAATGAGGGCAGCGGGCTTCTGGATGGAACGACTCGCGAGAGAGAGAACGAACTTTGGCGTAGTCGACTCATAGACGAAGGTGACTCCGCCCTTCAAGAGTTTGTCCAGCTGTATCCCCAGGCAGATAGGCAGCAGATCCGCACTTTCGTTCGCTCCGCACGGCGAGAGCCAAGAGATAAGAAATCCCTACGGGCCCAGCGCGAGCTTCTTCGGGTAATTCGGGCGGTCCGTTCAAAATAGTCCGCCGATTCAAATCCTGAACATCGCATCATTTCAGCAGTCGCCTTCCGGAACAAAACTGTTCAGCATCAGCTTCCGTGCGATTTCGGGCCAGTCGACGGTGGCCCCAATGGCACCGGCTTGGACTGCGTGCTGAAGATCCGTTGGATTCCGGATGCCCCAGCAGCGAATCTCAAGACCCAGTCGCCGAGCCTGGGTGACCGTTTCGTGCGATAAGTCTTTGGCTCGAATCGCGACCCATTCAAATCCGAAACGCGCGGCTTCTGCGAGCCAAAAGGCGTGCACCTCGTCGAGACTTCGCCCCTCAAGCTCGGGTCGGAATTCACTGCTTCGCAGCGCGTCGTGACCGTCTCGGATCAAGAAAGTGATCGGGATGTTGGGTTCGAGCTTTCGGACTTCGCGCAGCGGGCGAAGAGAAAAAGATGTCAGAGTGACTGAGTCGCGCAGCCCGAAAGCATTCACGGCGCGAATGACCGCGAGGGGAAGCGAATCGTCCCAGCCCTTTAGCTCAATGTGGTAATCGACCTCAGCCCCCAGCCGATCAAAAACGGTTTCGAGCAATGGAATACAGGTCTCTTCGGGACGCTCGACGGAGTCTGCCCTCATGCGATCTACAGGAAACTCACCAATCTGCAGAGGAACGCGCCCTTCGAACCAAGGCCAAAGGTTCGCCCTTTGCAACCAGTCGGACGAATGGTGGCTAACCCGACCTGAGAGGGTTGTTTTCGTATCCAGACGGTCGTCATGAAACACGACCACACGACCGTCGGATGAAAATCGGACGTCTAGTTCAACTTCCCGCGAACCCAGCCGAATGGCGTTTCGAAAAGACGCCAAGGTATTTTCGGGGCTATGAGCGGAGGCCCCTCGATGGGCAATCAATCGAAAGCCAGTCAACATCGCGGGTCGAGGCTACCATAGCCAGCGGTGGTCTGAGGAGACCTATAGAGCCATGAGCGAGGCCGGCGTGATGAGCGTGTTCTCGTTGTCCAATCTTGGATCCATGGATTCGAGAGTTTCTCCGAAGCTTGAAATCGCCGCCCGCCAGCTCGTCTCATCGAGCCCTTCGATGGCCTGAGCGTAGGCTTCGCTGATGGCGTCGCGCCGGTTCGGGCGGCGAGAGAGCCGCACGACCCTTTGAAGCATTTTGAGATGAGCTGAGGCCTCTTGAGTGTTTGAAGAGGCCTCGCTGTCAATCCAGGCAATGGGTACCGACGCCACGGAACGCGGCGAGAGCAGTTCAGCGTGCAAAAGAAGCTCAAGGTCGAAGGCGAAACTGCGCTCCGTTGCTGACCGGATCAAAGCGTGGACCTGATGGGCCCGCATGGCCTTGAACCCACATTGGGTATCGTCGAGATAGGCGAGCTCTGGGAGCAACTTCTTCCAGAGATAAATAAAGAGGCGACCGCGGGCGCTTCTTCGGTTGGATTTGACCACCGCCGACGTCGCGGCGCGTCGTGTCCCAGTGGCCACTCGAATCCAGGGCGTGTCGAGAGCTTCGACGAGAAGACCGAGCTGGCCGAGGTGGGTCGAAAGATCTGCGTCGGCGAAGGCCACCACGTAGTCGCCCCCTACATCAGACTTTTTGAGGGCCGCTTCCCAAAGTCCGAAGTGAACCGCACCCCCCTTCTGACTCTCGCGGGAGGAACGCAGACCTTCTACCGCGGGGTGCTGGACCTTCACAGCCTGGTCGAGATACAAAACCCGGGCGGGGGCCTCGGGGTGCCGACAGGCCAAAATCTCTTCGGCCATCCGACCGCTTTGGTGGGGACATCCATCATCGACCAGCGTCAGCTCCCAGCTCACACGGGCACTGGATTCGGAAAGCCAATGCAACTCGCGAATTTTTCGATCGAGAAAGGCCTCACCCACCGGGCTTTCGAAGGGCCGCATGATTCGCTGATGTTCGGAAAAAAGGGGGACGACAACGTTGAGGCGCAGGGGCACCCTGCGCCGGCCAATCATGGCCTTTGAGCGAGCCAGTTTGACGATGACCCGAGCACCCGTGGGCCAATTTTCTGGACTGCTTTCGATCAAAGCCTCAAGCGCCGTGAGATCTTCTTGCCGCTCGACTCGAGCGATCAGTCGATCGCTGAGTTCCAGCATCGATTCGAGCTGGACTTCATCTCTCAGGTCCAGTGCTGAGGGCAAACGATGAAAAAGCCGCTCCACGGCCCCACCCCACCCCGCTGCCATATTGGGCATCTTGAATCCCCCGGTCTAGACAGAATCAAGACTGACTAATCCAAATTCCGTGCCAAAGAGATTTTGACGAGCGGATCGTCAAAGAGGGTCAGAACGGGTCTCAAACCCGGATGCCTGAGCCGATTTGAGCACGCCTGCCCTCCGAGCATGCAGCCTTGGTGCTTTCTTGGTCGGCCGGCACGGTGGGCGCCTGACGCCGCGAAGCAGCGAAATACTGATGGCGTCAGGCGTCCGATCCAAGATCGAGACGCCGGATTCCACTGTCATGACAAGCACGCCCCGGTTGACAGACTGAGCAGGTCCGGCGCCGTCTCGGCGCCTCAAGGCAGAGCTTGATCTAGGCCGGCGAAACCTCGATTGGAATGCCCGTCATGAAGGCTTGACAGCTGATCGGCTCGAAGCTGCCCGGTCCGCTCGGAAGCAATGCATTCGCATTGGCGCCGGGCTTTTCACTCGCAAATCGGAGCGCCGGGGTTTTCCCATTGCCCCCACCATGGGGCAAGGCGGCCGCGCCGCGCACTAAACCCTTGTCCAAGGCCACGGCCACTTCGATCTCGCCACTCTCACTGCGCACACGGACGCGATCGCCCTCTTTCAGGCCTCGGCACGAGGCGTCTTCGGGATGCATCCAAAGCCTCGGTTCCCGGTGATGGCGACCTCGAACTTTCGGGAGATTTTGAAACCAGCTGTTGTGCATTGAGGGTTCGCGCTTGCTGATCAATTTGAGCTGATCGGCCGGTTCACTGGCAAGCTCTTCGAAGATCGTTTCAACCCGGTCCATCGCCCCTTCCTCACGAAAATAGGGCGGGCAGCAGTCGACCCGACCGTCCTCGGTTTGGATCACCCGCTCGTAAAAGTCGCCGGGCTCCGGCATATCCAGCGCGACCGTTTGGCGATCGGCCTGCTTGATCTCGTCGGTTGTGAGGCCGACCCGAGACAGCATGTGGTCAAGTCGAGAAAACAGCGGCGGCGTCTCGCCGTGATCGAGGATGCTGCGATACCCGAGGGCCTGCTCCAATTTGCCAAAAATCCACCATTCGGGCTTACGCTGGCCGCGGGGCACAACCACGGGCTCGGCGACTTGAACGAAGGGTCGATGCTGTAAACCCAGGCCGCAGAGGTTGAGATCGTGCCGCTCAAAGCCATCTGTCGCGGGAAGGACATAGTCTGCAAGCTGACCGGTTGCATTGCGGTAAAGGTCCACCGTGACCAACAATTCAAGCTTCTCAAAAGCCTCTCGCATGCGGCTTTCGCCGCCAACCGTCAAAAGGGGATTGCCGCTTACAACAAAGAGCGCGCGGATCGGCTCTTCTTCAGCATCGATGAAGTCGGCGATGAGGTTACCCGGAAGTGAGCCTCGAATGGTACGGATGCGCCCCCATGGGCTTTCAAAGAAGTCCCGCCGCGCGTCGCGTCGTCCGGTTCGCGGAGCATCCGGATAGAAGCCCGTTGCGTACAGGTTGCCTCCACGGTGATCGAGATTACCCGTCACGAAGACCAGCATTTGCGTCAGCCAGTAGGCAATGGTGCCCTGTCGTCCCATATTGAGGCCAGTCGACATGGTTGCCGATGCGCTTCGAGCATCGGCAAATTCATGGGCGAGTGCGATGATGCGCTCCGCCGGAAGCCCAACAATCTCGGCCACACGCTGGGCCGGGTATTGGCGGACAAAAGCCAGCAATTCGTCGATGCGGGTCGCGTGATCCCGGATGACGGCTTGGTTCATACGCCCGCTGTCCGCGATCTCACAAAGCAGAGCGGCGAGTAGATAGACGTCTGTGTCGGGGCGGACAAGGATGACTTCATCGGAATCGGAAGCGCTTTCAATGGTGCGTGAGTTGATGTACCGAACGGTGCCGCCTCGCTTTTGAATGTCTTTGATACGGCGCATGGGATCCGCAATGCTGATAAAGCTCATGCGGGAGACCTGGGGGTTGGACCCGAGAATCAAGAGGTAATCGGTGTGGTCAAAATCGGGAATGGGATGACAGGTCGATGTCCCATAGACCCCTTCGCTTCCTGCGAACTTGTTCGTACAGTCTTGCGTTCCTGAACTGAAGTTTCGCTGAACACCCAGTTGACGCAGGAAGGAGATGGTCGCCGGTCCGCCCAGCGCATTGAACGCGATGGGGTTGCCGATGTAGGAACCAAAGGCACCGGATCCATGTCGTTGATCAATTTCCTGAATTCGCTCGGCGATCTCTGAGATGGCCGTGTCCCAAGAAATTCGCTCAAAGCTTCCATCCGCCCGTCGGCGCTCTGGATCATTGCAACGGTCCGGGTCGCGGTGGAGTTCAAGCCCCGCCAAGCCCTTATTGCACGCAAACCCCTGAGTGACGGGGTGGGCCTTGTCGGGCTTTAATCCAACGAGCTCCCCCTCCTCAATCTGAGCCACGAGGCCACAACTGGGCTCGCAGACGCGGCAATAGGTGCTGGCTTCTTTCACGCAATCGCCCTCCAAAAGGACCCTCTCAGCTTCTCAGGTTTTCGAAACTGCTCCGTTGGCGGATCAACGATTCAGACCGAATCTCCAGGATATGCAGTATATCGGGATCCGGTTTAGAGGAATAGGGATCCGCGATTTCTTCCGGCCTCGGACTGCCAAATAGCCTCACCTCCGCAGCGCGCTCTTGAGTGCGCTGCGGAGGAGGAACTAGGCCCTGAGAATTGTACGGAGGCTGATCTTTCTAGAAGCCGCCTTCTGTAGGACGGCGTTCCGGTACGCAGTCGCATCCTCGGGCACGTGCGCGGCAGATCCACTCGGACTCTTTCCGGTCCCATCGGTAGCAGGCATGCGGCCTTGGCTTGCCCCAATCATCATCTCTAATCCGAAAGCGAATCTGAGTGGAGTCCTGCGGGTGCTGAGGGATGTGCACCGCTTCGCCGGTGATCGGATCTGTCCAATACGAACCGACATCGAGAATCGTCTCGGTTTGGACTTCCTGACCAGTCAAACCATCTTTTGAAACCAGCTCTAGGCTCAGGCCGGTGCAAAGAACATCTGAGAAATCGGATCGCCATTGAGTCTTGCCCTGAACAGGGCCAAGAACTGGATGCAGGTAGGCGTCTTCTTCGAATTCTCCGTCCGGGTCCTCGGGCAAGCCAGGTCGCACACCACAATACTGATCAGGACTTTCGTCGGGGATACCATCTTTATTGTTGTCAATGGTTTCGCCGTCCGTTCCGTCCTCGCAAGCCCGGTGTGTCGTGCCTCCCGGAAATGCTACCGGCAGGATCGTATCCGTGTCGTTGATCCCAGCTGGCCAACCGCCAAATGTAGGAAACTGTTCTTCACCCGATCCATTCGACTCGAGGATATAGGGCGTATCAGCCCTTTGCTCGGGAATCGGCCCAAGTGGATTAGGGTCGCGATTGAGAATGACCCCCTCGCAGGTAAGAATCGATAGGGTTTGGCTTTGGCTCACCGGATTGAAGGCCGATATGGCTTCGGGGTTCGATGCAAATACTTCGCTCGCTTCGATTTCCCAGACGGATTCGCGGGCCACGTCACGTGCCATGGCGGTCAACTGGTCAGGATATTGGGCTCGCTTCCAATGCACAGCGCCTTCCGCGGTGACTTGGTACGGTCGCACACGGATAGAGCTGGCTTCGAACCGTGGTGCGATCACACGGCGCTGGCAGGGCATACACTCCGACGTCCAAAGGTCCAACAATGCGTTCAATTCATCGAGCTCGGCGTCAAGTTTTTCGGCCAAAGAAAAATCAAGAATTTGGCTATGGGCCCGAATCATTGAAACCCAGCCGATCACCGACTCAATACTGCGTTTGACGGTCAGGGCATGCACTTCAGAAGTCTTCGACTTGCGTGCAATTTCATCAGCGTAATAAGATGTGGCGGCGATATGGGCACCCACCCGGTCTTCGGTGGCCCCACTGACCACGCTGCTTAGGTCCTTGAAAGTGAAGAGCAGCTCTGCACTCGCAGTCACCAGTGGCGGCCAGGCTGCGACCCAGGAACCCAACTGAACAGCACACACATAGCCATTTTGGATTCTCAGAGACAAAGGTGCGATTTGACTCTTCGCGATCGAGCATGCTTGCGCGCGCCAAATGGCCTTGAGCAAGGGCCGATGAGTTTCAAGCGTGATGTGAACCAGATCGAAGAAGGCCTTTACGAATTGCTTGGGGCACCCCACTTGTCCATTGGCCGCGATGACTAGAATCTCGCCCAACTGAGATTCGAGAGCCTCCTGGAGTTCGGTAACCAGGATGCTGGTGTAGAGATCGATCAGCGGTTCAATGGAGACAATAAAATTTTCCATACTCAGAAGGAAAGTTCGCTCGGCGGCGCGTGCAGACCGGCCGGGGGTGAATCCCTCGAGGCCGTTTTTCTCTGCGCCGGCCAGAAAAGTATCCAACCAGACCCAATCAACTTCTTGCATGAGTTCCGCCACTGCGGTCCACAGCTCCGGACCCAATTCCAACTCGTCTGAAATGAACTCATGGCCGGAGACCGTCTGATATCCGATGACATTCAGGCGGGGCAGCGCCTCGGGGTTCTCGACTGACGGCGGCGAGTCCGAAGCATCCAGATAGATTTCCACCTCGAAGCGGCTGAACTGGCCGCCTTCCGTCCCGCCCACCCGGATCGTATAGAGCGGCTCCGAGGCCTCCGACGGGGGAGGCGAGTTGGCGAGGACGGGCGGAGCGAGGACCACCCAGGTGAGGAGTGCGAACAGCCACTTCCCGATTGTTGAGGTTCTCCTCGCGAATTCGATGGGACGGGTTTGGGCAGATTCGATCAACATTGGATTGACCTCCTGGGGCGTCCAGCGAGAGGAACGACCTCTCCATCAATGGGGGGGCTCCTGAATTGGATTCCGTATGGTATTTTGATACCAGTAGGTATTTTAATATCATAAGTATTCAAATACCGATAGGTATCATCGAAAGGTCAACGGAATTGACTGGCCGAGCCGTGGGGTTTCGCCCGGGGTCTTGTTCGTCCCGAAATCCAGCGCAGAAAGCCCACTTCAACCGCGAAGCCTCGCCGGGTCGGCGCCGAGGCGGGGTTCAGGGCGCGGGTTCAGGCGAGGGATGCCCTAGAGCGGAAGCGGTTCACCCTCGCCCGGTGCTATTGAGTCGGCGTACCCTACCCCTCTACATGGAGGCAGGCTTTTTCTCGACGAGCAGTTCCCGATAGGGCTCAGGGCCCGCATTGCGAGCGGAGTGAGTCACGGGAACGCGCTTCGACTCGTCGCCGATGATGACCAATTCGTCGCCTTCAATCCGCAAGGCCACCAAGTCTCCATCGGACAGAACGAGTGGCTTAAGGCGCGTTCCGTTCGCATCAAACACGTCGAGGGTCGACCCCTTGATGACGTAGAAGACGTACTCCATATGATGGGTATGAATGGGTGTCTGCTCACCCGGAGCGAGAGTGAAGTCCCAAACTTTGATCTTGTCGTCTTCAAAAAGCACGTTCGATCCGACATCACCCATTTTGATCTCCTTCTCGAGTGGCGGGCAAGACCAGTGAAGACCTCCGCCTTATCAAACAGGCCTAGGGCCACACATACGCCATTGGCGAGGCCCTTCGGCTCTTCCTATTTCCATCCGGCATCAAAAAGAATAGGTTGCCTATCTTACCGGGACGGATGTCTTTTACGGAAGGAAAAAGTGCGGTGGCGACTCCCCTCCTCTACAAACTAGTCGATCAGCCACTCTGGGAAGAGGCACGGAAAGTCGAATTCTGGGCGGGAAGCGCAGACGACCTTCGAGATGGCTTCATCCACCTCTCGACCAGAGAGCAGCTCGTAGGCACGCTTCGAGAACACTTGGCCGGCAAAAGCTCAGTCCTCGTCTTGGGCGTTGATCTGTTGGGCCCTGATCTTCACTGGGAAGCCTCGCGAAACGGGTTGCTCTTTCCTCACTGGTACGCGCCTTTACCTCGCGCATCCATCCAGCTGATCAAGCCCATTCCATTGCACGACGGAATCCATCAGGTTCCCGATCTGCCGGATTCGCCCGGGCCAGCCTGAAGCCCACCGGATGTTTCGTCGAGGGTTTGCTGGATCTGCTCTAGGGTCAGACCGCGCGTCTCGGGCGCGTACCGAAGAACCAAGAGCGCACCCAGAACCGGCCCAATCGCCACCACAGCAATCGCGTTCTGAATGCCACCGATGGGGATAATCAGCGCCCCGATCGCCATGGGGGTGAGCACTTCGGTGAAGCGACCCAGAAAATTCGTTGTCCAGCCGTAGCCCGTTGCCCGAATCTCCGTCGGAAAGAGTTCCGAGGCATACACATGCGTTGCCGTCATCGCCGCCCCGAAGGAGAAAACCGTCGCGACCATCCAAAAATACTGTCCGAAAACAGTCGGGTGGTGGTAGAGCCAATAGATCGAAATCGCGGCCGTCACGTAAAAGAAGGAACATGAAAATTTTCGGCCAATGCGGTCAATCAACCAACCCGCCACGAAATGACCCGCCACCCCCCCGCCATATCCCCAAAAAATAATATCCCCCACTTGGGTGGTCGAGAGGCCCAGGTCTTCTCTGGCATAGATCACCCAGTACACGACGGAGGGCGCTGTCACGAGGTGCGTGCAGTTCCAAAGCAAGGCCACGATGGCTGTCCGCTTTCGGTAGAGCGGCTGCCACGGACGAACAGCGTTTTCCCAATGAGCCTTCCAATCGATTCCGCGCGCTTCGCTTTTTAGCTCTTCTTGTTCGGCTTCAAAACGTCGGGTCTCACGGAGCGTAAACCGCAGACCGAGGATGAGGACGAGTGGAATTGCGCCGAGGGCATAGAGAGCTCGCCAACCGTCGGCTTGAGACTCGAGGCCCAAGGCAGCTTGCCCCCAAAGCACAATCGACATTCCGAGTTCATGGAGCCAACCGCCCTGCTGACCATCCGGAATCAGGACGAAGGGTTGCACTTTCGCCATCACCATCACACCGACGGTGGCCAGGCTAGTCAAGATCGCAATCGCTCGGCCGCGGAGGCGCGCCGGGTATTCCTCACCGATCATGATGACGGCCAGTGCGTATTCCGTCGTCAAAAAGAGACGAGCAAAAAACTGAGCAATGACAAAACCAGTCGAAGTTTCAACAAAAGCCGTCAAGCCATTGGCCACCGCAAAGCCCGCCACCGTGACCATCATGACAAAACGTCGGCCCACCCGATCCGCCGTGAGCATGAAGAGAAACGAGGCCAAAACGCCCATACGGGTCAGGCCGGAAATGAAGCCCCAGTTCTCGAGACTGATGCCCAAACTCTTACGCACGTCCGGCGCAGCAAAACTCAACATCGCCGAATCAAATCCCTCAAAGATGGTGGCCGAGGAGAGAAGGACGAACAGAGAAATCAAATACGGGTTCAGCCGATCGGCTTCAAGGTCTCTTCTTTCACTCATCGCCCCCACGCTAGCATTCGGGTCCCTCCCTGAGGAGCAAGAGCGCAATATCTCTTGGACATCTACCGCGAAACCGTCATGTCGTGAATACTAGGACCCGATGAAAAAGCCTGAACTGCGGATCTCTGTCTGTGTTCCCACATTGAACGAAGACCACAATTTGCGGGACTGCCTCAAATCCGTGGACTTCGCCGACGAGATCATTGTGGTCGATTCGGGAAGCACGGATCAGACACTCGGAATTGCTCGAGAGTTCACAGACCGCATTTACAGTCGTGACTGGCAAGGGATTGCGCGCCAAAGGCAGTTCGCCATGGAGCAGGCGCGGTCTCCATGGGTCCTGCACCTTGATGCCGATGAGCGCATCTCCGATGCTCTCGCCCAAGAAATCCAAACCGCATTACCCAAATCGCCTCAGAAAACCGCCGGCTTCTCCATGCCGCGCAAAACCCGCTATCTCGGTCGATGGATTCTTCACGGCGGCTGGTACCCCGACCGCAAAATCCGACTGGTGCAGCGCGAGTTCAGTCATTGCCGAGGCGATGGACTCCATGACCACATTGACGTCTCCGGAGAGGTCAAAGCGCTCGCGCATCCAATTCACCACTTCACCTATCGCCATCTCTCCGATCATCTACAAACCATGGACGAATTCTCCTCGGTCAGCCAGGGCGACCCGGCTGTCCAAGACATTCGCCTTCCCGCTCTACAAATGGTCGTGCGTCCGATTGCAAAGTTTTTCTCTTGCTACTTCTTGAAGCAAGGTTTTCGAGACGGCATCCCTGGATTGGTCATCGCGGCCAACAGCTCTTTTTACGTCTTCCTCAAACACGCCAAGGCCTGGGAAAAGGGCTCCGCTTTGAAGTAACTAAGAACCAGCGCGACCTCGATCCGTCCATCGGACTCAAGGGTCTTGATAGTCCAAGTCAGTGAAGTAACCGCTAGCCTTCCCCCGGGCTCTGGTGCTAAATTTGACCTTCGTAAAGCAGCAGGGCGGGCTGGGCAGCCGGCGCATTCCACTCGAGCCACAGAACTCGACACCTCGTTGCTCTTTCCATGGAGACCTTCGGTCATGACAACCGCTCATCACTCGCAATCCACACGGCATGCCGTCACAAAAAATCAAGACTGGCAAGATCGGAAAGAGCGCGCCATCGCTCGGGGCCAAGGCAACATCTTTCCCATCTACGTCGAACGAGCTGAGAACTCGGAACTCTGGGACGTCGAAGGGAATCGGTACATCGACTTCGCCTCGGGAATCGCGGTGTGCAACACGGGCCACATCCATCCCCGCGTCAAAACCGCCATGATCGAACAAATCGAGCGCTTCTCACACAGCTGCGTCATGGTGACCCCCTATGCATCAGCGGTGGAACTGGCCGAAAAACTCGGCGAATTGGTGCCCGGGGATCGGCCGAAGAAAACGACTTTCGTAACGACCGGCGCGGAAGCCGTTGAGAACGCGGTCAAAATCGCAAGAGCCCATACGGGCAGACGAGGTGTCGTCGCCTTTCACGGCGGGTTTCACGGCCGGACTCTTCTCGCGATGGGGCTCACAGGCAAAGTGGATCCCTACAAGAATCTATTCGGTCCTTTTCCCGCCGATGTATTCCACGTGCCCTTTCCGGCTGAATACCATGGCGTCTCGGTCGATGATTCCATCGCGGCGCTTGAGATGCTCTTTAAGGTCGATATTCCGACCTCCGACGTGGCCGCCATCATTGTCGAGCCGGTCCAGGGAGAGGGCGGGTTTTATCCCGCCCCGCCGGAGTTTCTCCAGCGGCTACGGACCATTTGTGACGAACACGGCATCGTTCTGGTAGCCGATGAGATTCAGTCAGGTTTTGCAAGGACCGGGCGCTTCTTTTGCACCGAATACGCGGGCATCGAGCCGGACTTGGTGACCATCGCCAAAGGCGTAGCGGGCGGTTTTCCCCTTGCGGCGGTGGTTGGGGTTGCGGAGGTCATGGATGCCCC
>NHEP01000226.1 GCA_002171515.1 bacterium TMED88
GGATAACCAGGATTTCATTGTCTGTTTGGTTGTTATCCCAAGAGAAGCATTCGGCAAACGCTAAGAACGTCATTAAGGGTTGGTTTTCTCCCCGTCTTTCAATCATCTCCCTAATGGACTGATAGTAAATCCCCCGATCGAGTGAGATTTCTGGTTACCTATCTCACCCATTTGAGGGAGCATTACTGATGATCTTGTTGACGTCATCACCATTCACCCAATGGATCACCCTGTCATCCACATTGGAGACCTGGAACATGGTGTTCACTCTGGGGTCTCTTGCATCTCCCCCATTTGGGGACAAGACCATCTAGATGATCCCTAGGTTGGGGGATGAAATATTGAGATAAAACCGTGATGATGGATTCAGGACAATTTCAAACCATTGATGAAAAATCGTCTTCTTGTATTTGGCGGCTTGATCGCCTCTATTGCTGGTCTTATGGTTGTATTTGATGCATTAGGTGTAAGTGATCTGAGAAGGTGCCATACAGCAGCTGAAAGCTATCGTCAAACAACAGCTGCTAATCCCTTTGTTGTTTTAGGAGGAGTTGTTTTATCAGACCGTCCAATACCTATCACTAACTCGGTAGATACAGAATTAAAAGAAATCTGTAGTTAGCTTCTATATACTCCTGCCTACATTGCGAGGTGATCTCTTGAGATTTGAGAGTCTGGGTGACCTCGTCTGCATTGACCCAGTGGACCAGAGGCTCAGCGCTAGCTAGCTGCCAGTTCATCACCTTGTCTGTCTCTGATTCCACCAACAGGGGCACCATCCAATAGGACTCGACCTCAGCAGCTATATCCCTACCATATAGATATGTTATATGTTGTGCCCGTGAAAGGTATGACCAAATCGTTATTCTTTTAATTTTATTCTATGCAAGGGTAGGGCCCACCAAATGAATTCAGCTTTTTTTCTCATTGTTGCTTGGTGATAGCAACTTGATGCTGCAATGTCTTGATTTTCTAAGCTATAATCTCCCATGTTTTCTAATTCAATATATTTGCAGTAACAATGTGCTGTTGATAGATTGACCATAAGTTCTGCGACTTCACCCCACATGGACATCTCTCCCTCCATGCATTTAGAATGAAAAGCAGGATAACTTGTCGTGTTGTTAATTGTTTCTTTTTCGTTTCTATTGTCCTCCGTAAAATTTCCACCAAAGCCTATGGAGGGAACACCGTATATTGATACAAGGATTAAGATCAGTAATTTCACGTCTTTTTGAGTGGAGATGGATGAGGTACATTGATCTATTATGTCGGGATTTTAATCTGTTTTGCTGATCGATTGATTGCCTCCAGGGGATTGTGATTTTGTTCTCAGATCATTGAAGGGGGCTGCTTGCGGTTGACTCTTGCAAGATGACTTCCCTCTGATGGTGGATCAGCCTCTGCATTTAGCTCTTGGTCAATTCGTTCAAGTTCCTTATTTAAGACGGTTTTGGTCATAAGCCAAACGTCAACCCATAGCCCATCAGTCTTCATGACCCATTCGGATCAACACACCCATTCAGTCGCTCTTCGTTGCGAGGAACGCAATAATCGCAGCACCCTGCCAGGCCATAAGCCTCTACCTTGCTTCTTCAACCAATCAAGGCACCATCCATTCAGATTCGACCTCACCAGCGACATCCCTTCCAAGCTGTTCAATGCCTAGTGCTAGCCAAGACTTGCAGCAATCAGCGTCATCTGAGTGTCGAGGGGCGTTGATTTAGGGCAACTGCTTAAAGTATTCTCCGCTGCGATCACAACCTCCGCTCGTGGCGGTGCCAAGTATTCAAGAGTGCCAGGTATTGGCTTCCCTTTTAAGCAATGATCAAGTCGTTGATGCAATAAAAATTCGCTTAAACCATTGTCACTTGATCGATATCATCAATTCCAAGAAGAAGCATAAGTTGGTCACCACAGTCACAAGTAAACATCAAGCCATTGCCTTCAATACTCCAACTTCCTTCCTTCTCAATTTTGACCATATCCTCTCCAATCATGTAGTCCTGCACCACAGCAAACCCATCACCAGCGACAGTACGGAAAGTATCGGCTCCTTTATCTCCCCATACATCACCTTGGCTTACCGCAAGCACGTCATTGTCTTTACCTCCTCTGTAGGTGACACCAGCGACAGTGCCAGTGACTAAATCCTCACCAAGATTGCCATTGACTGAAGTGCCTTCTTTTGCACCAAAGACTTCAATGCTGTCATTGTCCCTACCTCCTAAGTACTGACCAAATCCTCCACGCAAGATAATTGTATCTTCTCCCATATTGCCGTTTGCATAGTTATTTCCACCAGTCACTTCAAGGTAATCGTTACCTCCCATCATTCTAAGCCGGATGTCAGACTGTTCCTTCAGAAATTCATCAGAATCAGTCAGTTGAATGATCTCATTGCCTATACTCATTGCGACTAACTCTGGATAGCCATCTTGATTAATTAAATAATTTATAGAGTCTGGATTTGTAGTAATCACTGGATCTTCATGGCTGCCTCCTATAATCTCTGCTCGAGCAAGTGTTGCCGTGCCCACAGCTTGTTGTTCTAGGCCTATGTAATCAATGACAATCTCGCTTGCATTCCTCATGACTCCTTCAGTCAAACCTTCTGAATGCTGTATACCATCACCCTCAATGTTAATTGAATAATCAGAGCTAATATTTGTTGCAAAGAATCTAATACCATCGCTTGCATTTTTAACAGTATATTCGTAATCTATTACGATCAAAGCGCCGCTTTGGCGGTGCCAATTGCCTGAACTGCCTGAAAACCATTGAATATAATGAAAATATGCAGGGTGCGATGTTGGTTCAATTTTTACGATCAGGTCATATTCGTGAATTTCTCCCCAGCTATTATCTGGTGGATCGTTTGGCAGCTCCCATGGCTCCCAGCATGAGTTAGGTAGGTCTGGTGGGCATGTGATTTCAATTGGAAAGTATACTGCTTGCGTCCCAGTATAAATTCCTTCTAAGTGTGATAACCCAAACGGGATTTGGTCATTCATGGTATTCATTATCTTGAATGTTTGAGAATTGATTAATATTCATTGGTAGCGGTTGCATGCCCGCAATCGCCACTATGCCTGTAATATCTTAATTATTGCCTAGGATTATGGTTTTAGGCCAAAAAGAGCTTCATCATCAAAAAATTCATACTGCGGTTCAGATGGGTACAGCATCTATCATTTTCCTTCGGGGATAGAAGGATTGGTGTTGATATCTGCTGGTTATACATCCCACAAAAGTGACAGGCAATTAAAACCCCGCTCGTGGCTCAGCGAAGTATTAATTACTGCCAATTGTAGGAGGCTGCAAGGAAATGAATTCGGTTTGCCATGCTTTGCATTTTTATTTTTTAGTTACCCGCGCCCTATATTTCGCCAAAAATTGCACATTGTGGTGTTTGAAGTGGAAGCAAAGATGGAACAAATCCACCAGCTACGCTCAGCTCTTCTTCTGATATCTCGGATTGAGCTTGGGTGAGTCGTCAGCAGAGATACTGAAACCTGCTTCCTTGGCAATCGCAGCAACAGCATTGGCATCAGCAGCTGTCTTGAGCTTCTCCTTGTACCGGGCCTAATCCGGTTGCTGCTGCCACATCCGAGCAGTTTGGCGATGTTGCCTATTGGGGTGAGATCCATTCACGCCAACGATTGAGTTTGAGTCAGCCCTGCGTTTTCGATCACCGCACAGGGCGTGAACTGATGCTGACGTCAATCAGGGTTTACCTTGCCAGAATGCAGTGGCAGCGACATGCTTGATTCCAATCCTTTTGGTGCAGCACCTCGATGCTACCCGCTTCATTGAAGGTAATGGTGAATACGTTCTATCGATGGCAACCCGCAACATGACATCACAGACTACGGACCGAAAAGTTCGACGCCAAGAACTATCGATTGCAGCTCAGATTGCTCTAGGGGCTTTTCTGGCTTATTTAATTGGATATTTTTTTACTGGTTTTTTCCCCGACTATCTACCCAAGATTGGCGGGCTTTGGTCGGCGATTTCGGCAGTAGTCGTCATTCAGCTCAATCGTAAAGACACCACCACTTCAGCTTCATTGAGAGTGATCGGCTCTGCAATTGGTGCCATGACTAGTGCTGTCTATCTGTCATTCCTGCCGTTCCATCCGATTGGAATTGGCGTGGCGATTTTTGCCACAGGCTTGGTTTGTACAACCTTTAATATTCCTGACTATATGAGACTTTCAGCAATCACAGTGCTTGTTGTGATGGTGACTGCAAGTCTTGATCCAAAACTCAGCCCTGCAATTAATGCCCTGCTGCGCTTCGCCGAGTCATGCATCGGATCAGCGATTGCTTTTTTGCTGGCTGCTCTTTGGCCGAAGCATCCAACCAATTAGCCATTTCATAGAACCGTTCCTCTCCTTACAGCTTTACGCAGATCGAAGTGGAACACTTCCCCCAAACGGGCTATAAGCTCACACCCAGCTGCCACGCCATCAGCGTCATTAGACCTGCGTGCCATCAACAGGACTGAAGCAGAGCCCGCGTCATCTGAGTGTCGTGAGTTATGAGGCGGAGGTAATTGCTTTAAGTATCCCCCGCTGCAATAAAAAACCCCGCTCCTGGCGGGGCTTGATCAAGGAATGATTCAGCGACTTACATCCAGTTCATCATTGAATTGGTGGTCATGTATGCCGTCTCACTGATGTAGTCAGGACCTGGAAGGTACGGACCTGGAGAAGCACCTCCATTCATGGCATCTTTCAGGGTCATCGGCTTACAAGGCTTGATCTCTTTCTTTTTTAGTTTGGGCTTATGCAGTTTTGCGTATTCATTTTTCGGTGCCCCACTGCCGCTAACTTGGCTCAGCTGTAACAGGGTGAGTTCAGTGTTAATCATTGGTTCGTAGTTGGTGAGAGGTGTTGTGGAGGTCATCCCTCCGACTCCTTCACCATCTCGCAAATCAATGGCACAGGTGATGACCGGCATCACTCTGAGCCGTGATCTTGCTCACAGCTTTGAACAGGCAATAAAAAACCCCGCTCGTGGCGGGGCTAGTGGATGTTGAGTTGGGAGGATGAATAGTGCTTAAGCAAAATCTCAGCTTCCTTATTTGATCACCTCGATGCTGACGCTGGCCGATCCGTCGTCATCAATGTCGAGGGCATCAGCTGCACCATGGGCTAGATCGATCACCGTGCCCTCTTTGTAGGGCTTGCGGTCGTTGATCACTACCTTCACGCTCTCATTTGTATCCAGCCTGNTGACTTTCACCTCNGTTCCCAGNGGCAAGCTGCTNTGTGCCGCCGTCAGNGTCCCCTCTNTCAGTAAGTCACCGCTTGCNGTTTTGTTCCCATANAGACCTGGNCCATACCAAGTGGCTTTCCCCTNTGTCTTCTGCTTNGTTTCGTCGCTTAGCTGGTTCNNCTCAGGTTTGACCTCCTTTTCAGCGGACTTTGTTGGTGCCNCTGTTGATCTTGAGGTCTTGGATGGGGAGTGACCCATGTCGCANGCGCTGACGCNAAACATGATCAAGACTGTNGCCAGGACTTGCAGTCTCAGGTGAGTGCGCANNATGAGAACGCTGTTCTTCTGAAGGTCTAGCTAGCGGGTCTAAATCTGTCGATCACCCACCTGATATCTGCGATGCCAAACTCTCATTCGAGCTAAAGTTTCACCCCTAGGTGCCAACCCAGCAGCCTGGCCTGCTTTTCAATGGTCAGAAACGAGTTGAGCCAAGCCACGAGTCGTCTCTCTCTTTCTTCAACCACAGGGACAAAGGTATCGTTAGATACAGAGAGACGAGCTTGAGCTACACAACAACATTTGACCACTGAACGATATTCGTAGAAATGGCATAGCCAACATCGCTACCAATCAAGAGTTCTCAGTTTGAGTTGGCAATGAAGTCGTGTTTTTTGGTTAGTAGGAATTAAAAAATAGCAAATAAGCGCATTGAAGAAGCGTTTTTTGATGAATTAATACATGTGAATTAGTTGATCACCATCCTTTTGTTGGTCAGGCTGATTACGCTGAAACCACTCCTCTGCTTTATTGTTTAAGTCTCTTTGGATGCGGGAGTTTTCATCCGGATCAGTCAAAGCTTGGGAAAAGCTCCAGCCGCTTATCCAAACAATGACGAAAAGCCACATATACTTGTTTATAAAATTCCCAATACTGCTCATTGGTGCTAATGCTCCTAAGCCCATCATAGGCAAGCATCGCGTTGACAATACTGTTGTTGCTTGATAGGTAGCTGATATCAGATCAGCACAACACTGCCATCAATCTTTAGTCCATCTAGAAGTTGCAGCAAAGCCAGCGTCATTATGTGTCGAGAGTCAGATGAGAGTCCAATTCTCAGCGATCCTGCCGTCAATGATGGACGCTCTCCGTTCAACAACTGCAGCCCATCAGGTGCACTACCTATAGCCACACCATCAGCTCAAACTGTCGACGTGAGGGACTACAACACGATGTCAGCTGCAGAGTTGAACAACGACTATGACCGGGTGCCTAAAGCAAGCGATGTCTTGAAGGCCACTCATGAAGGGATGGCCATGCACCGTGCATAGTTTGGGAAAAGAAGCCCAGTTTTCTGGAGCGATCTCACAGCTGTCTGTGGGCACGGTCACAGGTTGAAGTTGGTGACATCGGCAGGGTGATGAACAAGACCTTCGCCCCTTGCCCCATGCACCCATTTGATCTCAAAGGTTGTTCACCGATGCTTTTGCTAGCTGTCGTCATCAGTGGTTGCAGCAGTGCACCGTCGCTGATGCGACTGGAGTGCACGGGTGAATCGGTGCATCGCGCCCCTGTTTTTGATCGTCAGACGGGGCAGCTCTACCACCATGTCCAGCCAGACGATGTTTATACGCCGCAACCTGTGGATCGTTTTTCGGTGAAAACTAAGGGTCGGATCACGGGCAATAGCTTTGTGATCGAAACCCGCGTTGGTGAGTGGAGCAAGAAGGATGGGAAGCGGGTGTTGACTGAGCTCAACCCTCCAGTTGGCAGCGATTTCTACGTCGATTTGACCACCCTCAAAACCACGACAAACTCGTTACCGATGAAAAATGGAAAGCCTGTGTTTGCTCCTAAGTTTGGCCAGTGCAAGATGATTCCTCTCGCCACTCATTCGGTGAATGAGAAGTGATTGCCGGCTCAGTGAGCTGCGTGAGAGTGCTTGGCAAGCTCTTGGATACCGATTGCCAGCCAAGGCTTATAGCCATCAGCGTCATTAGCTCTGAGTGCCATTAGTAGTTCCTGAAGTAGAGTGAGTTTCATCTGAGTTTCAAGGGTCATTGGTTAGGGGGTTGCTGCTTGAAGCATTCCCAGCTGCAATAAAAACCCAGCTTGTGGCGGAACTGAGTATTAATTAGTGTCAGGGATTGAAGGCTGATTTGTAGACTTTTTGGTGTGATTAAAAAAACCAACGGAGACCAAAGGGTCACCGTGCCCAGTGCTGTTAAGGCCTATTCGTGACAACGGGACTGAGGAGATTCGAACTCCCAACTTCTCGCTAGACAGGCGAGCATTCTAACCGTTGAGTTACAGCCCCATGTATATTTTCAGGAGACCAGGAAGGTCTCCTGGGATTGCTACGGGGTTACTCGCCTCGAAAGCCGGACTTGTAAGCCTCCTTCTCCGCAGTGTTCATAGAGCCGTAGCCATCAGCTCTGGGAGAGGCCGAACCACCAGATTGCACTGTCAACGCTGTGGTTTGAATTTGGTTGATCATTGAAAACACCGCAGTCATCCTGCGGGATCGACATCACCACCTCAACGGCGGCATCCATCCTTCGTTCCGGGACCTGCAGCATGATTCCAACCCTGATCATTTCCTCTATGTGAACGTCAACAAAGGCCTCGTAGCGAATTCCCTCCTTATTGTTAGAACTATTGATAACCCTGCTTCTATGACCATGAGTGGCTACTGGGCAAACCGCATGACCGTTCCCGTTGTCCGTGCCAAAGAGTTTGCAGAGCTATCGGCTTGCTATCAAGAAGCACTCAAAGACCGTGGTGCACTGGATTGCACATATAAGCTCTGGTCTGAAATGACTGCTGCCGAGAAAGCCAAAGTAGCTAAAAGCCTCCCAAGCACAGCCAATAACTGGTATGTGAATTGAAACGAGTTCGAATATCCATTGTGCTCGCACTTTTATTCAAAGATTCGGATTAATCCACGACGAGATACTGCTTGCAGTGCCCAGGAATTTGGTGGATCAAGTCAAAGGAATTGATCTGGAGGCCATGACGTCCCAGAAGCCCGAGGATCGATACCTCTGATTCAGGCGCTTTGTGAGGGTCGCCCCTTGATGTAATCACAATCGCTAAAACCAACTGAATCCGAATCTTCCATCCGAGCGGCCTTTTCGCAGCCTTAGGCCTCCATTTGGGTGACACCGCTCGAGCGGGATCAATCTTTGGCTTGAAGGCTTGCAGAGAAGATGACACTTAGTGTCATCAGCGCATCCGATAGAAATGAAAGCTCTTGCAGTGGCTCTGTTGGCTCTGGCCTCCTGCTTCCCCGCCCAGGCTGTTCCCCCCGAGTCCGGAATCTCTCCAGAGTCGATTCCTGATATGGAGTCTCGTAAGCAAGCCTTGAAACTTCTTTGCCCCATTGCGCAGAAGGCAGGAGGCGGCTGGGGAGACGACAACATCAACAGAGCCATCGCCTCAATCGAGTACGGCGAAGAGTGGCCCCCCAATAGGGCTCAGAGTTCGGCTTACAAGCTCTGTTTGCTAGACGGTTTCCTGAAGCAAGAGACTCCCAACTAAATGGGCCTCTAAACGGGCTTTAGGTGGCGGGAGGAGTTTGGACTACCGACCTTTGGGTTATGAGCCTGCAGAGCTACCAGAGCAGATAATGGGGTTATGAATCCCACGCTCTAACCAGGCACCTTTGCTGACTGGGTTAGCTATCTCCATTTTTCGAGCCCTGACCAATTCAGCCGTTGGCGGCTTAATAGTGCGGCTGAGTCAAACCAAAGTTGAACTCCTTCTTGGTGGAGCTTTGGTCGAGTTCAGCTTTATCAGGGTTGGGAACAAAAGCAGCCATCAGGCCGTATTCAATGGCGGTTGTTCCACCGCTGATGGCTTGCAATTGATCAAGAGTGAGTTCGATGTTGGTCATTGGATTGAGGTGTGGTGGAAGTGTTACCCCCGATGAACACACCATCTCCCGAATCATTGGCTTGATTGATGACCGGCATCAAGCGGTGCTGAGATCTTGCTCACAACAGCTTTTTGCAATCAAAAACCCCACTCTTGGCGGGGTTAGTGAATGTTCAGCCAGGAGATTGATAGCGATATTCCCTGAAGGGTCTTGTATTGCTTTCAGTCCAATGATTTAAATGCATCATGCTTTCCAACTTGGTATTGGCTACCTAGAAATGATGTTTCCTACCTGAACTAAGTACGGGGATTAGATACACCCCTGCAATCAGGATCCCTGAGGACAGGGTCTATCACCTCGTCGCGTCTTGAATATAACCTTATAGGTGTTATTACGTTGATTTCGATCCCAATTCATACGGGCTGCCTGAGCGAAAAATTCACCCCCTCCAATCGGGCATGCTGCAGGAGAAGCCAGCTTGCCCCCATCTGTATTACATGTTTCACCAGGACGCAGAGAATTAAGAGGCCCAGATCCTCGGCAAATAACTACATTACGATCAAAG
>NHEP01000227.1 GCA_002171515.1 bacterium TMED88
TCCTGAGGGTTTTGAAGCAGATATACAACAACTAATTAATTAATCAATTAATCAGCCAAATTTAGGCCATTTTGGAGCCATTTAATTTAATTTTCAGTGTAAAAAACTGTGTCTGGCGGTCTTTTCATTGTAAAAATATAAATCCGCATTGAATGTTGGGTCTAGAAACATCTTGTGCGGAGAATTCTACTGTGACTTAATTAATTAATTAGTTAAAATGAGTCCATTTAAGGCGAAAAACTTGAATTTTGGGCCGTAAATTCACTACAACTTGGGTTCAGCTGGTCAAAATGAGCTCATCTTGGATGCTATTGCCATCTAGACATCATAAGAAAAAATATATGCAAAAAGCAGCAGGACTTTTTGTTGCTATGCGCATTTCTGGTGCCCCACGGGGGCCCAAAATGGCCAAAAACTTGAATTTTGGGCCGCAAATTCACGACCATGGTACAAAGGTCATTTTTTTAGACCCCCGCCCCCCCCGGTCAGTCATTTGGTTGATCTTTATATTTTTATAAAGACACACATCTAGATGACAAGAGTATTTGCAGAAGAAATTGCCCAACACACAACGGCCCACACACATTCAAGCAAGCCAGTCATGACGAGTTGTTCAACATGTATAATATGCTGTGATATGCCCACGATATGCATGGATATGCTCATGATACGCATTCGTTTGCCAATGATTTCCCGGGCGGTCGTCATCGTCTACGCTTGCACCTACGGCTGAGGTGGCTGCTCCTGCTGGTTCTGCATCATCTGCATCATCTGCATCATGAGCTGCTGCGGCTGCAGCGGCTGCTGTGGCTGCTGCTGCTGCTGTGGCGGCATGAGCTGCGGCTGCTGCGGCTGCTGCTGCGGTGGCGGCATGAGCTGCGGCTGCTGCGGCTGGTATTGCTGCGGCGGCGGCTGGTATTGCTGCTGCTGTGGCGGCATGAGTTGCGGCTGCTGCGGCTGGTATTGCTGCTGCTGTGGCGGCATGAGCTGCGGCTGCTGCGGCTGCTGCGGCTGCTGCATCTGCTGCATCATCTGCATCATCTGCATCATCTGCTGCATCATCGGCTGCATCTGCTGCGGCGCCATCTGCTGCGGCGGCACCATCTGCGTCATCTGCGGCTGCTGCGGCGGCATGAGCTGCAACTGCTGCATCTGCTGCATCTGCTGCATCTGCTGCATCGGCTGCATCATCATCTGCATCATCTGCTGCTGCATCTTCTGCTGCTGCGTCATCATCTGCTCCATCATCTGCTGCTGAGCCACTGCAGCAGGTGCCTGCGTGTTGGGCTGCAGCACCTCCTTCATTTGCACCATCTCGTCGATGATCTCCTTTCGAGATGGCTGCTTGGGCATGCTCTCCTCCAACTCCTTGCGCAGCTCCTCCTTGCCTTCCAGCTTTGCATTCTTCACCTGATGTGTGCGCATGCTCTCCTCCAACTCCTTGCGCAGCTCCTCCTTGCCTTCCATCTTTGCATTCTTCACCTGATGTGTGTGTGCGCGCGCGTCATTCATGTAGGCTCAAGCATGGAGTCAAAGCCTTAACAAGCACACACGCATGCTCGCATACCTCAGCTCGCATGAGCCGGTCCGCAATCGTCTGCGGTGCTTCACCTAGAGATGTCCCTCCCAGGGTGAGCTGCTCCGCGGACGGAGGAGCTGGAGCAGCAGCAACAGCTTGAGGGGCTTGAGGGGGGTTCTTAAGGTCCTTCACGAGCTGCTTCAGCTCCTCGATGTCCGCATCGCGCAGCTGCTTCAGCTCCTCGGTCTTCTCAACCTTTTGCTTCTTCTTTGTCCCAGCCTCAAGCTGAGGCTGTTCCTCGTCCGAGTCCGAGTCCGACAACACCTGCCGTTCCCGTTTCGACCGGGCGGATGCGCCTCTGTGTCCGCCTCCGCGAGTATTACTACGGGCGCCCCGTGCACGCCCTGCACGGGGGCGTTTAGGCGCCTGGACGTACCTCTCCACAATACCAAGTGTGACCCTCAATTTCTCCTTGAGCAAGGCGCACTGACGCACCCCCGCCTGCGACTTGTTGCCCGATGAGTCCTTCCCTGAGCCCCAAGGTTTGCACCTATCGAAGAAGTCGTAGACAGCCTTACTTGTTTCGTCAAGCCTGACTGTGAGGTCTGCCTTAGATGATGCACCTGAGCATGCGATGGGGACAGACGGATGAAAGATAACTGCAACATCTTTATTCATGAGTAGGCAGCTAGCACGAGCACAACACGGGCGGCAGAAGCTTACCATTTGCAGCTTTCTCCTGGATCTTCTCCAGTTCCACACACTTCCTCTTCAGGGTCCTGCAGCACCACGTCATGTGCTTCTGCCATTCCGCGAGGCGGGCCTTCACGGTCATATCATCCAAGCTGGACACCAGATCGGCCGACATTTCGGGTGACAGTTCCTCTGGGTCTTCATCTGAGTCATCTGATTCTGGATCTGTCTTGATGTTGCAGCTCGACGCACCCTTCTGGACAGCACGAGGGGAGGTAGCACGACGCGTGCTTCGGAGAGCACCTTCCCTCAGGGTCGCGAGGTACACCAGGTCGAGCATCGGGCGCCCTCTAAGTTGCCTATCATCTTTGCCCAGGAAGAACAGCTGCTCATACAACTCGGAGATCAACACCATCTTTTTCTCGTCCCACGCAGCAATCTTCTTCACGGGGTGATCTACGGTTTGGCGCTCGTACACCTGCGCGCGCGTGCTTGTGAGAGTTTGAGTGTGTGTGTGTGTGTGTGTGTGTGTGTGATGTATGTGTGATTGAGTAGGGATGCTCACCACGAGGTGCATCCCGTTCTTCTCACTCCAGACAATGAAGCAAGGATCAGCATCCTTGAGCTTCATGATGTCCTGCCGATATGCACGAGCGATGTCCTCCTTGNCCTCTGGAGAGGCCATGATCTGCACAGCTCCCACGAANATGGTGCCGTCCGAAAGATAGTCGCCGCGACGATACAAGACCCATNCCTGCTCGTCCCCTGTCCCGAGATTCACCTGAGCACTGCTGGTCACGTACGCCATTGGATTGAGCANGTCANCTCGAGGTTGAGGTGCAAAAATCNGGTCCGGATGGTAATTGTACTGCGGGTAGCCTTCTGAATTCGATGTAGAAGCCGCATATGCGCCGGTTAGAAGCTTCTGCACAGGGGACACAGACATCACTCATATGGACAAGCACGGATGGCAAGGCAGGGATGGGGCAACGCACACATACCTCGGCGCATATGCCGTAGATTGGCTTTTCCCACATGCCGCCACCCTCTGGGAGTTCATGGTTGAGCCTAACTTGCAAAAGGCTTGGAGCTGGGTACCAAGATATCTTGAGCATCTTCTTGCACTCGTCGAAACTATCGGAACACGACCTCCGGAGGACTTTCTCCTGAGATGGAAGAACGGAGAGCGGCCTCGGAGAAGTGTGATCCAGATCACAGGGTGCTACAAGCTTGTACTGCTCCAGGAGCTCTGGAGCAGTGAACTTGTAGAACAGGACGAGCTTCAGCACTTTCAACATCTCTGGGGGTGTCCTCATGGACCAATGGGGCCGTCTTGAAAGGAACATGACTACACTCCCTGATTCCTTCCCATACCTGACTGGTGCAAACCCTTTCACATGCATCCATGTGCCCCCAACCTCCCCAGGAGGATCATCGGTGAGTTTGATGGCTACACTCAGCCACAGTAGGGTGTTTGGGCAATCATCAGCATGGTCTATGTGCTCACTGAACCCTGAGCCCCCATCTGCTGCAAAGAACTGTCTAAGGATGTGGCCATTGTGCAATCCTAATCCAGATGCCAAATCCGGGAAGGTTGCTTCTAGCACCTCCTGAACTGACCTCTCGATCGCCGCGTACCCAGGCAGGTTAGCCCTAAGACCCTCCACCCGCGACTCACCATACCCCCACCTCAGAACGTTCTGCTCCTGCATATCCCTACTGTACTGGGCAGCTGTGTGTGGGTAGCCGCTGAAGCAATTGATGTCCGATGTATTTTTCATGGGCAGCTTGCGCCCATCGTCCTTCCAATGTGCCTGCAAGTAGCTACGCAATGCTGCCACACCATCTACAATGCGATCCTGCCATACTCCATACTTGCCGGGGCCCTGGAGCGGGATTACTGGGTGTACTACCTTCGCTGTTTCTCCAAGTCCAACTGCTTCCTTCTTCAATGACTTGCTCTCCACCACGCTGTGCGGCTCCTTCTCGACCTTTGGACTGCCTGCTAGTCCCGGTGGTGTTGATGGTGTCTGCGAAGGTAATGGTGTCAGCGGAGGTGGTGGCAGCGAAGTTTGCAAAGGGCTAGAGCCCTCCTGGACGACCATGAGGGCTGCTTCATCCTCCTGTACTGCTGCTTCTGCTGCAGGCAGCACCTTGGTTGCATCCGCCTCTTCCTCTGGTACTGCTGCTTCTGCTGCAGGCAGCACCTTGGTTGCATCCGCCTCATCCGCCGGTACGGGCGAAGCTGCAGACGGCTCGAGTTCGTTGTCTGCAGCGCGATTGGCGCGATCAGCGTCGCCAGCCTCGTCTGCAACGTCCGCAGACTGCCCTTCCTGCGCGACTGTGTCGTCGTGTACGACTTCATCTTTAACTGCAGCATCCTGATGCGCATCCGCTGCTGTGGATTCTGCAGCAGCATTGAAAGCCGTCGGCCGGCTTACCTGAGTGCTTTCTGAATCGACTGCCGATGCGGAATCACCGCCGCCATCCCCACTGCAACCATCTCCGCTGCTTGCAGGCGCAGCTGCAGCTGCAGCTGTCCTCCCTTCATGCACCGCTGCAGGAGCAGTGGTGCGCTCAACCTGAGAATCCTCAGGAACCTCGCCGGGGATCTTCAATGCGAGGATTGCGGCGTCGAGCGTGTCGCTCTCCAAAGGATCGCCCCCATCCTGAAGATGGGCGTCTCCCACCTTGTCGCCGGTGCTCTCCATGGCTGGACTCTCCATGGCCGCCCGTCTGCACTGAGCCGAGGATAATCGGTGTAATCTATCAAGCAAAAAGTGGTATAACTTTTGAAAATCGGTATAAATCGGTCTAATCTGGAAAAGGTCGGTGGAAAATTGGGAAAATACAATAAACTGGGAATAGAAAGTGGAATAATCAAAAAAAAGTGGTATTATCGGTAAACTTGCGCTATATTTTTAGCGCCGATCATGAGAGCCGATCTTCTGTGCTCCTCGACCACTGCCATGCGCTCTGCTCCACAACCACACCACACCCTCTCTTCTTCCACAAGATGTCCATGAATATCAGCGAGGCCGAAGCACGGGCTGCGTATCCGATGTCCTCACCGGATCCAAGTGACTTTGGCAACTCGCCTTCTGGCCGAGCATTGCGCAAAGCGCGCATCGATTGTGATGAGAGCAAATACTTCGCCGCGTTCGAAGTTTCCTCGCCTGAGCCGGACAAGGAAGAGCAGGCGTCGTCTGCCCTTGACGCCACACGCCGAAAGGGCGAGGTATCGTCCCACCAAACGTTGCTGCAGCATGGTGCGCCTTCCAGTGGGGCGGCTGATGCGGCAGAGGAGGCAGTGCTTCGCCAGATTGCCTCTTCTATTGCCGAAGCAGCGAGCGATTCTGGCAGCTCTGACGACGACCTTTGTTCAAGCAGCGCTGAGAGCGAGGACTATATGTCAGCTGAGACGTCAGACCACAACGATCCGGCTGAACGCCATCCCGCGAGCAATCGTCACAAGACGCTTGCATATACTTCTGTGACGCCTTCTGCTGGGAGTGGCAGTGAGCAAAGGAAGGGCTGCTGTGCATTCTCGCCTTTCTCTTCAGCTTCGTCGTCTTCTTTATTTTCAGGGTCCCTTTCCATTGCCGACTCACTCTCCATGTTGGCAGAGCACAAGGGAAAGCTCAAGGGGGACCTGGCGCAACAACGGCAAGTCCACAATGCGCTGGCTTCCACCGCATTTTGCGATTTCAAGTGCAAGTGTTCGACTGTGGAAGAGTCCTGCTTGGATTCCGGCTTCGACCGCACTGTGTTTCGCTCCATGCACTATCATACCTACGGACGGGCTCCACGGTTCAACTCGCTTACGGAGACAAAAGCAGCTGTGCATGCCGCGGTTTGGGAGCTGCGACAGCCTCTAACAGCCCCTCATCGTGATGGCCGAATCTTTTCTGTTCCCACTTGGCGCCTCGGTGGTCCAGGCGGAAAGGTTGTTTGCAAGAGAGCGTTCATCGCCGCCATCGGCGGCACACAAAACGCACATCGTGAAGCCCTGGCGCTGACGATTGCCGGCAAGGAGCCCAGTGACAAGAAGGCGCACAGGGCGGCATCCCTGGCCATCCAGAATCTTGACCGTACCAATAGCCCTAGGTGTGAGTGGGCGCACTCCTGGTGGAGGCAGCACCTGATGTGGCAGGATTGGCTTCCCAACGAAATGAAGATACAGTACCGAGGTCCGACTTGGCAGACGGTGTATGACCAGTTTTACCTGCCAGCTGCTACGCGCTTGAGCATGGTCCTGTCNAAAAGGCAGTGGATGCGCACCAGGAAGGCTGCGGTTGCAAAGTTACACTCCGAGTTCTTCCCAGGTGTGAGCGACAAACGCTTGACTGTCGCCAGATCAGCCAGGCACTCAAAATTTCCAGAGTGCACCGATTGCCAGAAGCTTCGCACGCAGTACAAGACTCTTGCATCTTCTCCCAAAGCATCCGCCGCCCAGGTAGAAAAGGCGTACGCAGAGTTGCTTGCGCACGCTGCGCAATGGCAGCAAGACCGCGAGACGGCAATTGACCTCCGCCATCGTTATTCTTGTCCTTCGAGCAATTGGCGATACTTTGTCGACGACAAATGCGGTTCCTATTGGCAGCAGTTGCCTGTCAGCAGCACAGGTAGAGACACAAAGGAGAATGCAAAGGACAAGTACAAGTTTGCCGTCCATGCGAATGTGGTATGTGGTGAAGATGGGCACAAGCAGTTCACATTTGTTCCAAAGAACATTTGCACCGGGGCTAACTTTGGCTTGACAAACCTATTGATGACAATACATCTTGCTATGTCGAGTGGGAACTTGAAGCCGCACGCAGACTGCCTTGTTCGCCACACTGACGGAGGTGAGGCGCGCATATCGTACACGGCATGGTCGAACAATGCACCTAACGAGTAGATCCGTGTGTTATGGGTTGGCAACATGACGCCCTTCCACTTCTGCACAGGTCCGGACAATGTATCTATTGTGACCCACTTCATCCATTGGTTGTTAGTGTACCTCGGAGTCTTCAACAAGATCGTCTGGTTCAGGTTCAAGGCCGGGCACTCGCATACAGAGACGGCAGACCGCTTGTTTGCCATCATCAAGCGCCTCTTTGAATCTGATGGGGCACACCGAGTGAGTCCAATTGAGGACTTTCCTTCCCTGATATCCAAAATTGCTGCCTCTTTTGTGGGTGAGGTGGAACAATGCAATTTCAGCTGGAACTTTGCGAACTGGGACCTGAGGCAGATGATGAAGGAGATGAATGTTGTCAGCTCCACCCTCCAAGGCATCAGCAGCAAGATGGTCTACCAATACTCATACGTTGAGACTCTTCCGGAGCATGGCTGTGTCCTGGTGCAATATAAGAGCAACATCTCTTGGAAAGGTAACGCGCGCGAGGCCGAGTATTCGCCGATCATGAGAGTCGAGCGCGAGATGAATGTTGGGGACGGAGGTGGTGAGGCCGAGACCGTTGAATGCAATGTCAGCCGGCCCAAGGGCGTCAGATTTGTCAGTAAACCACCAGACTTGCGCATCCTGCCTCGTCGAGAGCCTTTCGATACAAAGGCAGAGAAGTATTCACCGAGCCAGCAGTGCAACGCCATCCTCAACAAGCGTGGGGACGAGATGTCACCTGCAGCGAGAAGCTTCTGGAAATGCTTGTCCCTCTTTCACTCAAATGCGGCCGACGTGGCAGAGCAAGTGCCAAGTATGCCGTACACTGTTAACACAGACAAGGATTCATTTACCTTCAGTGGTACCCCGCGGCCTTTTGCTGAAGTCATGAAAGCCATCATGTTTCGCTTTCCGCGTCCTATGCTCCCCGTCAACCCGTTCGACTCAGAACCTGCAGAGTCGTGGCAAGCTGCTGAAGAGGAGATGAAGTCAAGGGGGACATCTTCTTCGCAGGAATGCGAGGACAGCAAAGCAGCCAAGGCAGATACGTTGCGCGACCCACGGCGGGAGAACACTGTGCGAAATTTGGAGCTCACTGAGGCGGAGATGCGCACGGCACTTAGGGAGGTTGCCGAGGAAGACTTTGTCAATACAACCCACACCCGCGTGGAAGAGGTTGAGCTGGGACAGCTGTACCTTTGTGAACTTGAGAAGGCGGAGCACGGGCTGCGACTGGGTCTTGGAATGCCAGTAAAGGAGGGCCCACTGAATGCCGACAAGATGCCAACATGGACGGTTGCCTGGTTTAAGATCGCATCAAAGAAGGGATGGAAGACAAAGAACATTGCCTTTGAGCAGCACAAGAGGAGGGGGCAGCGTGAAACGGACGACTTGGACATCCGCGCCTTCCGTTTGCGAATTGAAGACTCTGACTTGACAAAGGTACTGTAAGATAGTCGAACTTGTGTGTTCGTGCGTGCTCGTGCGTGCTCGTGTGGGTGCGGTCGTCCACGCTTGTACCACTTGTTGTAATCACTCTCCTTGCACTCGCTTGCTCAAAGTCAGGAAAGGCGAAGAAGGACTCCACCCCCAAGTTCACCGGAGGATTCACAGATAAGGTCCTCTTATTTGCACGGAGTGAGAAGCTGGAGGCGGCGGCGGCGGAGGAGGAGGAGGAGGAGGAGGAGGAGGAGGAGG
>NHEP01000228.1 GCA_002171515.1 bacterium TMED88
AAATGGTACAATGAGTTAACTATTATTGCCTTAGGCATTCCGCTGCCCGGCCATCCATCGAGGGTTCGACGGATGGCTCGGCCTGGCTCATTGAACGGGAATCCGGATGATCACGCGTCGCGACTTTTTGAATGGTTCGGCCATCGCCTTGGCGGCCGGCGCAACGCTCTCTCCCCGCGATCTCTTCGCTCTGGACACTCAAGCTCCGGGACCCACCGCTCTCACGCCAGATTATTACCCGCCGGCCCTCACCGGAATGCGCGGCAGTCACCCCGGCTCTTTTGAGGTCGCCCATGCGTTGGCATGGAAGGGAGAAAAGCCCGCCCAGTACACGCCGCTGGACGAAACCTACGATCTGATCATCGTCGGTGGCGGCCTCAG
This sequence comes from bacterium TMED88, assembly GCA_002171515.1. Lineage (GTDB taxonomy): Bacteria > Myxococcota_A > UBA9160 > UBA9160 > UBA4427 > TMED88. The sequence continues at coordinate 382 of NHEP01000228.1, forward strand.
CGGCCTCGCCGCGGCGTACTTTTATCAGCAGCAATCGGGCTCTGATCGAAAAATTCTGATCCTCGAAAATCACGACGACTTCGGCGGCCATGCCAAACGAAACGAATTCAGCCTAAATGATCAGACGGTGCTCGGCGTCGGAGGGAGCGTCAATCTCGAAACCGTTTCATTCAGCGACACCGTCAGCCAAACGATGGATGAAATCGGGGTGGATCTCGAGAGGCTCGACGCCGCGCGCGAGCCCGATTATCTGCTCTCTAGTCTTGATGCCAAAAGTGGATACTTCCTCAACGAGTCGGTTTACGGAAAAAATCAGCTCATCCAGGGCGACTGGGCGAACGCCTGGCGCGGCGGCTCTCAGTCGCAACAGCTGATCGGCCAACTCGGCTTGCCCCCGGACCAAACAAAACGACTCTTGGCTTTGGCGGCTGGTGAGCAGGATCTTCTCGACGATCTCTCCCTGATGGAAACCAAACGTTACCTGGAGAGCACATCCTACGAGGATTTCCTAAGCCAGAAAGCTGGCCTCTCCGCTCAAACCATCACGCTCTTTGATCCCTACCACAAGATCTATCTCGGCCGGAGCCCGGACAGCTGTGACGCAATGCTCAGCATGCTGATGGGCTATCCGGGCGGAAATAGCGTCGGCCTGACGGGCCAGATTGGAAACAAGGTCGCTGCCTTCGGCCGGGACTATGTGCGCTTTTCGATCTTCCCCGATGGCAACGCGTCCGTCGCGAGGTTGATGGTTCGAAAGCTCATTCCGGGGGTCGCCCCGGGCGATTCCATGGAAGACGTGATCAATGCGCGCTTTGATTACAGCCAACTCGACCAAGAGGGAAGCCCCGTTCGGATTCGACTCAACAGCACAGCCGTCGAAGTCAAGAATGAAGAGGACGGTGTCGTTGTCTCTTACGTCCAAAACGGACAACCCTTCAAGGTTCGCGGCAAGAGCAGCATCCTGGCTTGCTACAACGGCATCATTCCGCACATTTGTCCCGAGCTACCCGAAGCGCAGAAGGAAAATTTGAAATACGGCGTCAAGGTCCCGCTGGTCATGACCAACGTTTTGGTGCGGAACAGCTCAGCCATTACCGCAGCAGGGCCGGCGCAATACCATTGCCCCGGGAGCTTCTACTCAGTCGTCACGAAGGCGCCGCCGGTCAATCTGGGCGGGTACACGCCAGGCCCCAACGAAGACGACGGACCCCTCGTGCTCTGGATGTGTCACGCACCCTCGCCGAAACGGAGTCACCAAGAGAGCGCCCGCGACCTCTTTCGCCTTGGACGGCACCGACTCTACCAAACGCCTTTCGCGACCTATGAAGACGAAGTCAATAGCCAGCTCAACGCAATGTTCGGAGGCAACGGCTTTCAAGCTGATCGAGACATCGCAGCCATCACGGTCAACCGCTGGTCTCATGGCTATAGCTACAGATACTCCAGCCTATTCGACCCGGACTGGGAGGCAGGACAGGCGCCTCACGAATTGGGCCGCAAACCGATGGGCCGAATTCATATTGCGAACAGCGACTCCGAGGGCAATGCCAGCGTCCAAGCCGCAATCGATTCCGCCTACCGTGCGGTCGGCGAGCTGAGTTAGCCCGGACATCCCCTCAATCGAGGGGACTCGACACGTCCTCGAGCAATTCTTGATGCGCTCGGATGAAGTGATCTTTCAATACGTCGAGATCGGGGACAATCGTCGGACAGGACGAAAAGCCAAAATCAAGCATGTCGACATAGCGGCGGAGGGTAATGTTCACCAGTTGCCCTTCCGGAAGATTCGGAGCCGGATAATTGGCGGTCATCCGGTAGCCACCCAGAAAACGGCTTTCCTGAGGTCCCGGCACATTCGACACCGAAAGATTACCCGCTTGCGTCCCGACCTCGGGGGTGCTCCGACGTTGACGTGCGCCAAAGGGGCGCGGATCGGAGTCCGCCACCTTCTGCATGATATCGCTGCGCTCGAGTTCTGAACGCATAGATTGCTTCACCAAGGCAAAGCGCTCCCGGGGATCGGCAACATGGGTCGCGATCTGGGGAAGCGTCAGCGTGATGTGGTTTCCATAGAGACCGTTTTCAGGCTGCCGAACGCTTCGGGCACCGAGGCCGACCAATGGCTGATCCGCCAAACTTTGGAGCAAACCCCGATCATCGAGATAGGCCCGGAGGGCCCCACCGGCCACTGTCAGAAAAGCATCGTTGACTGATCCGCCCAGCGCCTTGCCGATCCTCTTAAATTCTTCCAGCGGCAGAGAAGCCGTCCGATAAAGCCGTTGCATCGAACATTTCTTCGGCAGACCTTCGAGGGTGGGTGTCCGTGCGCGTCGATTCTCAGGGCGCTTCTTGAATTGAGCCAGTTCCTCCAACGCGGCTTGGCGCGTGGCTTCTGCGCGGCGTCGTTGCGCCGCCTCTCGAACAAATCGCCAGGAGGACGACAAAAGCCATGGCAGGGCTCCGGGCGGCCGCTCGGCCATCGCGCTTTCGGGCGAATTGGATCCGGCCGCCGATAAGGTCTGCGACGGTTCAGCATCCGTCACGGCTGTCACGATCGATTGAAAGCCAATTCCATCGGCGAGGGCATGGTGAGTTTGAAGCATGATGGCCGCGTGATCCGGGCCCTGGTCCGACTGGATCCTCTCGAAGGCAAAGATTCGAAAGGGTGCCCGGTCGGGGGCCCAGGGCTCCATCATCTTCTGGGCCACGAAGGCCTGAAGCGCTTTTGTGTCGCCAATCTGATCGAAGCGGATGGGAAAGAAATAGAGGTCCAAATCCAGGGGACCGCGGTGACACCACATCCCCGTGTCAAAGTGAAAAGGCGCAGGCACGAACCGGACCGGTAGGGGCGTCGACGGGAGGCGACGGACCAGGTGGGCCCGGACCCGCTCGACGAATTCCTCGGCGCCATGGGGGGCGTCGAGTTCGAAGAGCAGGAGCGCGCCGATCTGGTAGGGGCTTTCTGGGGTCTCGATGGCGAGCCATCGATCATCTTGGGGATTGAGTCTTCTCAAAATTGGGCCTTTTTCCGGCTCGTTCGGTCGTCTCGGATCCAACGCCATGCTCAGCGACTCGAGCGCGCCTCGGCGGCTTGGCGGAATCCTTTCGCATAGATATATTATTGTACCTTTTTTATACTGTTCGTCGTATTCTAGGGCCCTCACAAGGGTCTCCGTGGAGAGTAAAGGAGCGGCCTTGAAGGCTTGGAATCAGCTCAACGACCAAATCAATCGAGCGGCCTTCTGGTGCGCCGTGGTCGGTCTCGCAACAACGATCATCTCTTTTTTCTTGCCTCTCGACGTTCCGGAAGGTTACTCAGCGACCGTTGAAGAGCGTGTCGCCTGGCTGGTCGCTCATTCGGGCACATTCAAGCTGGCTTGGATCAACCAAATCGCTTCGATGATTGCGCTCTCGGGGGTCCTCGCAGGGATCGCCTGGCAGGTGGCCCGCACTCATCCCCTGCAGGCTCTTCTGGGCGGCTTTCTGGTCGCACTGGCCACCATGGCCTTCTTTATTCCCAAATTCATCGCGGTCTGGACGATCCCCATGCTCGCCGAGTCCATCGCGACGGGAGCGGTCACAGAGAACATGGCCCTCGGCCTGCTTCCCATTTTGAACGTCACCGTCCCCTTCTCTCTGTATACCTCGTTCGACTATCTTGGATTTTGGCTCTACAGCTTGGCCGCATTGGTGGTCACAAAGCCTCTCCTCCTTCAGAGCGCCTCGATTGCGAAGACCATTGGCGTGGCCATGGGGGTCTTTGGACTCGCCTATAACGCCGTGGTCGTCGCGATCTTGATGGGGTTTGTGGGACGCGCCGAGGTCGGCTCTGCGATCCTCTCGGCAGCCTTCATCCTATTGATCCCAATCATCGCTTCTCTCTTCTTGTTTCGAACTTCGGCCACGCAGGCCGTCGCAGGCCCCTCTTAACCGGAAGCTTTCGGCCCAATCAGCCAAGCGATTCCTAAATAACCAACTGAACCCAAAAAAGGGCACCCCATGACGGATTTCAACTCTGAATTCACCATGACGATCAATGGCCAAGCCGTTTCGTCCCATAGTCAGCTTGAGGCAATCAATCCCGCAACCGAGAAAGTGATCGCAGAGTTCCCCGATGCGACGCAAAGTCACCTTGAGGAAGCCGTACAGGCCGCCCAGCAGGCGTTTCCCGCATGGAGCCGCCTTCCGGTTTCAGAGCGACAGCGCCTGGTCCGCGAATTCGGCGACGCGATCGCAGCCAATGGCGAGGCCTTGATGTCCTTGCTGACAACAGAGCAAGGCAAAGGTCGAGACGGCGCCGAGTTTGAAGTGGGCGGCTCTGCGGCCTGGTGCGCGGGGATTTCCGAACAAGAATTGAAGGAGGAAATCATCGAGGACAACGAAGAGCACACTGTCTTCGTTCGCCGAACACCCCTTGGCGTTGTTGGAGGGATCACGCCGTGGAATTTCCCGATCCTGCTGGCGATTTGGAAGATCGCGCCGGCCCTGGTCGCCGGGAACACGATGGTGCTGAAGCCTTCGCCCTTCACGCCTTTGTGCACCCTCAAGCTCGGAGAGATCGCGCGAGAAATTTTCCCTCCCGGCGTCCTCAATATCATCTCGGGAGGCGACGAACTCGGGAAATGGATGACGGCCCATCCCGACATCGCCAAAATCTCATTCACCGGATCCACGGATACGGGTAAAGCGGTCATGCGCAGCGCTTCAGAACATATGAAGCGAGTGACCCTGGAGTGCGGCGGGAACGACGCTGCCATCGTGCTTCCCGATGTCGACCCCAAAGAGGTCGCCGAGCCGCTCTTCTGGGGCGCATTCTCGAACAGCTCGCAATTCTGCGTCGCCGCGAAGAGGCTTTACGTTCACGAAGAGATCTATGACGAACTAATGGATGAACTCATCGCCTATGCGAAGACTGTCAAGGTGGGCAACGGCGCCGAATCCGATACACAACTCGGCCCGATTCAGAATAAGCCTCAATACGACAAGCTCCGCGATCTCCTGGACGACACGCGACGCTCAGGGGCCTCGTTCCGGATGGGTGGCCAGGTGGATGATGCCCCGGGCTTTTTCATCCCGGTCACCCTCGTCGACAACCCGAGCGACGACAGCCGGGTCGTTCGAGAGGAGCCCTTTGGACCCATCTTGCCGATCCTGAAATGGAAAGATGATGACGAAGTCATCGAGCGAGCCAACGACAGTGAGTATGGATTGGCGGGGTCAGTCTGGGGCAAGGACCTTGAGCGGGCACGCCATTTGGCCGAACGACTCGAGACTGGGACCATTTGGATCAACGAGATCCATCAATTTGCGCCCAACATTCCCTTTGGCGGTCACAAGCAGTCCGGCATGGGGGTCGAAAACTCGCTCGAAGGCCTCTCGGAGTACACCAACAGCCAGACCATCATGGTGAAAAAATAGTCCGGCTCAAAGGCGTGCTGGCTGACAACGTCGGTCACGAGCACGCCAGAAGAGTTTGAGCCCGCGACTCTCTTCGCCGCGGCGAGGAAAATGCAAACCATGTGAGAAAGCCGGGTTGTGCGACTGAACCGTGCAACCCGGCACTCACTTTTCTCTGCACGATCCGACGAACTTTTCGATCTCTCTATCCACCTCTTTCGGGGCTGTATCTGAACCCGCTTTTCGATGACGGAGTCGAGAATGAATCGTGCCCTAGACCGCGGCCCGCAAACACCGCCGCTCCTCGAAGAAACGATTGGAGCCAACCTCGAGGCCACCGCGGCCCGCCACGCCGATCGCGAGGCCTTCGTGGTACCCCATCAGTCGATTCGTCAAACATGGCGCGAGTTCAATGCCTGCGTGAACGAAGTCGCGAAGGGACTCTTGGCCGCAGGCATTCAGGTCGGCGACCGGGTGGGGATGTGGAGTCCCAACTACGCCGAGTGGACCTACACTCAATTTGCCACGGCGAAAATCGGCGCGATTCAGGTCAACGTAAACCCCGCCTATCGAACCGCCGAGCTCGAATACGCGCTCAATCAATCCGGGTGCCGCCTCCTCGTGACGCGGACCGAGTACCTCACTTCTCGTTACCGAGAGATGGTCGAAAAAGTCCGACCGAACACCCCGAATCTTGAGCGCGTTGTCTATTTCGACACACCGGACTGGGCAGAGCTGATCGCGAGCGGTCAGTCGATCTCCGACAACACGTTGGCTGAGCGCGGAGCCTCTCTTTCAAACACCGATCCAATCAACATTCAGTACACCTCGGGGACCACCGGCTTTCCAAAAGGCGCAACGCTCAGCCATCGAAACATCCTCAATGACGCGCGACTCGTGGCGGAAGCCTGCGGGTGTACGGAAATCGATCGCGTTTGCATCCCCGTTCCCTTTTACCACTGCTTCGGGATGGTGATGGGCAACCTAGCCTGTTCGACGACGGGTGCGACGATGGTCATCCCCTGCCCCACCTTTGACGCGAGCGCAGTTCTGGAAGCGGTTCAGAACGAGCGCTGCACTTCTCTGTACGGCGTGCCGACAATGTTTATTGCGGAACTCGGACTGCCCAATATCGGAGACTACGACTTCGGATCGCTCCGAACGGGGATCATGGCTGGGTCGCCCTGCCCCGTTGAGGTCATGCGCAAGGTCATCGACGTCATGAACATGTCCGAGGTGACCATTGCGTACGGGATGACCGAGACTTCTCCCGTTTCCACCCAAACCTCCGCCGACGACTCTGTTGAGCATCGAGTCTCGACCGTGGGGCGTGTCCTCCCCCATGTCGAGGCCAAGATTGTTCACCCCGAAACCGGCGAGACGGTCGCCCGAGGCGAAGAAGGTGAGTACTGCACAAGAGGCTTTCATGTCATGCTCGGCTACTGGGAAGATCCAGAGAAGACAGCCCAATCCATCGATGAGTTGGGCTGGATGCATTCCGGCGATCTCGCAACCATGGACGAGGCGGGGTACGTGAATATCGTCGGGCGGCTCAAAGACATGATTATTCGGGGCGGGGAGAACATCTACCCCAGAGAAATCGAAGAATTTCTCTATACCCACCCCGACATCAGCGATGCGCAGGTGATCGGCGTGCCGGATGAACGTTTTGGCGAGGTCATTATGGCCTGGATCCAGCTCGAAACCGGCGCCTCAGTCAGCGAAGACGACATCAAGAACTTTTGCCGCGGCAAAATTGCTCACTTCAAGATCCCGCAATACATCCGTTTTGTCTCCGAGTTTCCGATGACCGTCACCGGCAAGGTCCGAAAAATCGAGATGCGGGAACAGTCGATCGCCGAACTGGGCCTAGAATCCGTGGCCCAAACGCGGACCGCCTGATCTCGACGGTCAATCGGCGCACACCTTCAATCCAGCTGGAACCCACTCGCTCGGAGGCCCATTCGGATCGATGAAAAAGAATATTTCACGAAGAGATTTTCTGAACGGCGCCGCGATGGCGCTCGCGATGGGGGCCACCCTCACGCCACGCCAAATCCTCGCCCTCGAAAGTGATTCAACTGGCGCAGCCGGCATCGGCCATTCGAAAGCCTACCCGCCGGCGCTCACCGGCATGCGGGGCAGTCACGAGGGTTCCTATGAGGTCGCGCACGCACTGGCCTGGCGCGGCGAAAAACCCACTGACTACACCCAGCTGAATGAAACCTACGATCTCATTGTCGTCGGCGCAGGGATCAGTGGGCTAACCGCCGCCTACTTGTACCGCCAACAGGCGGGACCCGACGCGAAAATTCTCATCCTCGATAACCACGATGACTTTGGCGGTCATGCCAAAAGGAATGAATTTTATTCCGGTGGGACCATGATGCTGGGGGCCGGCGGGAGCCTCAATCTCGAACACGGCGAGTTCAGCGATAACGTGAACACCGTGCTGGCCGAACTGGGAGTGGACCTGGAGAAACTCGAATCGGCTCGTGATCCCGATTATATGCTCAGCCGTCCCGACGCCAAAACGGGACTGTTTCTCAATGCCCAACAGTATGGTTCCGCCAGAATAAGGACAGGCCCATGGCAAGACGCATGGTGGGGCAAAGGCGACTTTAAAGGGCTGGTCTCATCGCTGGGATTGCCTTCGGATCAGCAGCAAAAGCTCATCGCCCTGATCGCCGGCGAGCGAGACGTATTAAGCGACCTCTCGCTGCTCGAAACAAAGCGATATATCGAAACGAACTCCTACGAAAAATTCATGACCGAACGGGCGGGACTCAGCCGGCCGACAGCGGAACTCTTCAGCCCGGTCTCCAGGCTCATGTTTGGCTTGGGGCTTGAAAACATCTCCACCCGCGAAGCTTTCATGATCGGGGCCCCAGGGCTCAAAAGCATTGGATGCACGGGGACGCTGGCGAACGAGTTGATGGCCTACATGGCCAGTGACTATCGGTCGCCGCTTTTCCCCGATGGCAATGCTTCCGTAGCGCGGCTTCTCGTGCGAAATATGCTGCCTGAGATTGCACCGGGTCAGACCATGGACGACATCGTCGAAGCAAAATTCGACTACAGCCAGCTCGACCGCAGCGACTCACCCCTCCAAATCCGGCTCAACAGTACGGTCGTCACGGCCACGAACGTACAGGGCGGAGTGGATGTCTCCTACGTCGAAGGCGGAAAAGCCTACACGGTCAAGGGAAAACACTGCATTTTGGCCGGCTACAACGGAATGATCCCTCACCTCGTTCCGGAATTGCAGGAAGAACAGAAAGCGAACTTGAAATACGGCGTCAAGATTCCACTCGTGATGGCCAATGTCTTGATCAACAACCTCGCCCCGATCAAGGACTCCGGTGGGTCGCAGTCTCACTGCCCAGGCAGTTTCTTCGCCGCGGTCACTGAGGCACCTCCGGTCAGTCTCGGCCAATACGAAGGTCAGCGAAAATCAGGAGACCCGGGCGTCCTCTGGATGGCCCATGCGCCGGCTCCTCGCAACAACGGCCAGCAAACCGGACGGGACCTGTACCGCCTCGGTCGCCATCGGCTTTATCGAACGCCCTTTTCCGAGTATGAGACCGAAATCAAAAACCAGCTCGACGCGATGTTCGGGCCCTCGGGCTTCGATAGCGAGCGAGACATCGAAGCCATCACGGTCAATCGATGGTCTCACGGATACGCTTACGAATACATGGACCTATACGATCCGGACTGGGAGGAAGGTCAAGCGCCCCACGAGAAGGGAAGGAAGGCGATCGGCAGCATCAGTATCGCGAACAGCGACTCCGAGGCCCACGCCTACCTTCACTCCGCAATGGATGCCGCGGCGCGAGCCGTCAAAGAAGTGCTCTAATTCGAGACGCGAAACGGGCCAACGCCCCAGCAAGGCCCCGGCTTGCGATCTGATTACTCCATCGCGGCGATTCGCCGGACGTCATAATCGATCAATTCTTCCATCGTATCTGCCGGCGGCTGGGGAAGCTCGACCGGTGCGTTTCGAGTCGGAAGCAATACAACCGCCCGGCCGGGGGATGTCACGACCCCTCGCTGATTGGTACAGCGAATCTCCACATGCACCTCGTTGCGACCGTCCTCTTGGCGCTTATCCACCACTTCACCGGATAGCCAGCTGGTGTCGCCGATGAAGTTAAAACGCCGGTGTTCGCAATCCATCTTCCAAAGCCAGCCGTCGTCACCCATCCAGTCCGTCACCAGATGACAGAGCCAGGTTTCGCGAAGACCGCCATAGTCGTAGGAAGTCGGCAGGCCAAGCTCTTGGGCTCGAGCAGGCTCCCAGTGAAGTCTTTGAACGGTATCCGGAACATTGAGCTGGTTGGGCGGAAACAGTCCGGGGGCTTTGGCTCTGATGTTGTAGGCCAATCGAAAATTGCCGGGGGGGGTCAATTGCATCCCCCAACCAAGGTGCCAAACCACGATGCTCGTCGTGGTCAGGGGCCCCTTCACCTTTCGATCGAGTTCATCCCCGATATTCACGTCTTCGAAGTATCGAGTCTCTGATCCGCGCCGTGTCTCGGCTGCGTAGCAGGCATCAATTTCCTCTAACTGTTCCGGCGTATAGGGCTCGGCGGTCTGCTTCTCTTTTTTGCGCTTCTTCGACTTGTTCCGCTCGGCGTTGATCCACGTCCCGCGCTGAATCATGATCGGATGGCCGTCTTGATTCGCAAAGGGATAGGAACGGGTCTCATGGGCGGAGCGGCCGCCAAAATCGCTTTTTTTGTCCAGCACCCCCACCATGGCCTTCATCTTTTTCACCCGGTCGCCCAGGTTGAATGGCCTCCACCATTCGAATTCCATGCGCGCCTGATAGGAGCCGAGACCCGCAAAAGGGTCCCCCTTCAGGATCTGCTTGATTTCAGGCGTAGGACGAGGGGTGACGTTTTCCCCCACGGTATAAAGAAAGGCGGGCGCGGCGATGAGGTTGCCCCAGCGCGTTTCAGCCGCATATTCGGGGTCGCAATACAGCGGGTTGTCGTCTCCGTACCCGTAAGCGAATTGGCGAGAACCATCCCACGTCACCTCAAAATTGTGAGGCGGATTGGGAAGCCTCTGCGGAATTCCAATTCGCTGCTTCGCTCGCGCGAAGGCGGCATCGCTCAATACACCGTAATCGGCACTCTTGACATCCGTCACTCGATTTTTCTCCACTCGACTCGGGAACGACGGGGCCTAAGACCCGTCACGCTTGAACTGCTCCCAGCCCTCTTTTCGCTTAAGGCTGGTATTAACGCTATCGGCAAGTTGCTCGGACTTATCCCCCACGGCGCCGACGAGGGCTTCGCTCTCGGGGTGCGGGAGAATCCTTTCCTCTCCGGACAAGATCCCGGTGACGGATCGGGCCGCAACTGCGTCGATCGTATCCGCCCCATTCTCTGCGGCCCCCGGGACTTCCATGTCGAGGGCAAGCCCTGTGTCGAGCGCCGGAGGAAAGATCTCGACCACAGTCACCGGCGTGTCCACCAATTGACGGCGAAGAGATGATGTAAAGAAGTGAAAGCCCGCTTTTGTGGCGGAGTAGAGCGGATTCGCTTCGAGGGGAAAAAGAGCGCCGGGCGTGCTGACGTTGGCAATGGTGGCCGGCTGCGATTCCCAGCCCTTCTCACGGCGAAGCGCAAGAAAGAGTCGGCTGAGTTCAATGGGCGCAGCAAAATTCGTCTCGATTTCGCCCCGAGCTTGATCCGCAGCCAGGGTCACGTCAGCGGTGTAATCGTGGGCTCGGCTGATCGCGGCATTGTTGACCAAGAGATCGAGCGGTCTCCCGAAACCCTCAATCGCCTCAAAGAGTCGATCTCGGTCAGCGGGTCGCGTCACATCCACAGAGAGCGTTCGGAGTCCGGAGAGCTCTGCCGCCGCGTCATCTAAACGGCTCTGGCTTCTCCCGCAGGCCAGTACTTCGAAGTCCGCCGCGAGCAGGTGCCGACAGATCGCTAAACCGAGACCGAATGACCCTCCGGTCACCACAGCACACTTTTGATTCGATTCTCCCATGACCCTCTCCGCGCTGGTTGCTTTTGCGGCTCACACTCACCCGACACCCGGACGGGATCGCCGTCGACGTGGATCGTTTAATCGTATTACTCATTGTACTATATTACAAGGAAGTCGCGATGGGGAGCGGCCCAATGGTCGCTCTCCACTCCCCTCCACGGAAGGACCCGAAAATGATTGATCAACCGACTTGGGGGATGCCGTTCCCGGGCGCCGAAATCGCCCGCGAGGCCGAACAGGCAGGCGTGGCCGCTTTCTGCGTTGGCGAGTTCGCCAACCGTGACGCCTATGTTTCTCTCGCGGAGGTTGTGGCTGAAACCGAAAGCGCGCGGGTCGGGCCGGCCATCGCCTACGCCTTTACGCGGAGCCCCTGGGCCCACGCGGCATCGATCCGCCAGCTCGCCACCCGTGCATCGGGCCGACTCTTTCTGGGCCTCGGTGCGGGCACCCGGCGAATGAACACCGATTGGTTCGGAACCGAATTCCAGCCTGTTCTCTCTCGCATGGAAGAATTGATCCATGCCACGCGTGCTTTCCTCACCGCAGAGAACATGAAAACCATTCGCTTCGAAGGCGAGCACTACCAGATTAAAGCAGCCATCCAAGCCCCCGTGATGGGACCGCTCGATGTACCGATCCTGATTGGCGCGTTCAACCGAGGCATGCTGGGCGTCGTCGGTCGCGTCGCAGACGGCGTGATCGGACACGGCCTTTACACCGATCGTTACTGGGCAGAGCGCGTCAACCCGCGACTCGACGAATCGGCACGGAAAGCCAATCGAGACCCCGACCATCTCTCCCGCTGGGGCTGGCTCATCACATCGATCGACAACGACGACCCCGAGCGAGCGAAAACCGATGCCCGCCGCATGATTGCTTTTTACTTGACCGTTAAAACCTATGACGTGCTCGTTGACCTGCACGGGTGGCAGGAACCGGTTTCGACGATTCGGTCAGCCTTCAAAAAGGGCGACACCGACGCGATGGCCGCGGCGGTCACTGACGAGATGCTCGATGCGATTGCGATCTACGGCAACCTCGAAGAAGCGCGGCAGCGGCTGAGCGCCCGCACCCATCTCCCTCAGCTGTGCTTTTCCAGTCCGCCATCTTTCTTGGTTTCAAACCGACGTCGAGCGCTCTACGCGCGCGGCTCAATTCAGCTCTTTGGATCAGCCGCCTCATAAACCAAGCAGCCCTGACTTCAGATCAAACTGAAAAGCTGGAGATTCTCGAAGCAAGCAGCTAGAAATCAAGTAGAGCAAAACAGAATATTCCGCATTCACCGCTACGCTCGAATCTGATGATTGAGAGGAGTTCATTTCGATGATCTACGACCCTTACTCTCGAGAGATGCAGCACGACCCGTACCCCACCTATCGGCATTTTCGGGACGAAGAGCCTTGCCACTACAACCCAAAGATGGATTTCTACGCGCTCTTCCGATTCGAAGACGTGTGGGATGCCTCCTTGGATTGGCAGGGCTACAGCTCGCGACTCGGACATGATTTGTCCAATCGCGATCAGCCCGCAGAGCCGGGCGTGATCATTTCAATGGACCCCCCTCGTCAAAACGTGCTTCGCAAATTGGTCGCCAAGGGGTTTACTCCGGCGCGAGTCGACTCCCTAGAGGCCGAGATGCGTGCCACAGCCTGCAGGCTTCTCGATCCGCTCATGGACCGGGAGCACTTTGACATTCAAGCCGAATTCGGAAAGAAGTATCCGATGGAAATCATCGGCGCCCTGGTGGGATTTCCCCAGGAATCCCGAGAGATGTTTCGCGAATGGTCCGACCTCGCACTGTCCCGTGACCCGGACACGGGCGAGCAGGCTCCGGGGGCTCTAGAGGCGGGGGGCAAGGCGCGCGATTTCGTGCGTGAAGTTCTCGAGGAGCGACGCCGGGCCCCTCAAGACGATCTCATGACGATCCTTGCGCAATCGGAGTACCAGGACACCGATGGCCAAACCAAGCATCTAACTGACGCAGAGGTCGTTGGTTTCATCACACTTCTCGGCCAAGCCGGTGCAGAAACCACCACAAAGTTGATCGGGAACGCACTGGTCTATCTCTCGCGAGAACCATCCCTGCGGCAACGGATTTGGGATGAACCTCAGTTGATCCCGCAGGCCATTGAAGAACTGTTGCGATTCGACGCCCCCTCGCAGTTTCAAGGGCGAACTGCCGGCCGAACCCTCGAAATGCATGGGGTCACGATCCCAGAGGGTGCGCGCGTTGCGTTGGTCACCGGAGCGGCTTGCCGAGACGAACGGGAGTTTGAACACCCAGACAAAATTGATATCGACCGACCACGGAATCGTCAGCTCTATTTTGGCCAGGGCCAACATTTTTGCCTGGGCAAATCACTCGCTCGACTCGAAACGCGCATCGCCCTCGAAGAGCTGCGCGAGCGCTTTCCCAATTATGCGATTGATGAGGACGGACTGACCCGCACATACCAAGCCCACGTGCGAGGCTTTGCGACGGTTCCCTTCCGGCCACAAAGGCGAGCCTAGGAAAGAGGCCTCCAGTATCGTCTCGATGCGGAGCCCGACCCCCGCAGACACTTTCTACAGGAAGAATGCTGATGAAACTCGACCTCCAAGATCCGACACTGCTGCAAACCCAAGCCCTGATCGATGGAGAGTGGGTGGACGCGACCAGCGGCCAAGAGATCGACGTCATCGACCCGGGCACCGGCGACTGCGTCGCCCGGGTGACCCAATCCGGGGCTGCAGAAACCCAGCGTGCGATCGATGCCGCTGAAAGAGCCTTCGTGAGCTGGCGATCGGTTCCCGCCAAACAGCGCGCGGCGCTGCTTCGCAAGTGGTTTGAGCTGATGATGGAAGCCCAGGAAGACCTCGCTCAGATCCTCACCGTTGAAATGGGCAAGGTCCTCCCCGAAGCACGAGGCGAAATCGCATACGGGGCCAGCTTCATTGAGTGGTTTGCCGAGGAAAGCAAACGGATCTACGGCGATGTGATCCCCGCGCCGTCCAGCGACAAGCGGATTGTGGTGGTCCGCCAGCCGGTGGGGGTCGTGGCCTGTATCACCCCGTGGAATTTCCCCAATGCCATGCTGTGCCGAAAGATCGCGCCGGCGCTCGCCGCAGGGTGTACGGTCGTCTGTAAGCCGGCCACATCAACACCGCTCTCCGCGCTCGCGATCGGCGAGCTGGCCCGGCGAGCAGGCATTCCCAACGGCGTCATCAATATCGTCGTTGGGGCCTCTGGCGAAATCGGCCCAGTGCTGACCGACAGCCCGGTGGTTCGAAAGTTGACTTTTACGGGCTCTACACCCGTGGGCAAAAAACTGGTCGAAGCCTGTGCCAAAACGCTCAAGAAAGTTTCCATGGAGCTCGGGGGCAATGCGCCGTTCATCGTCTTTGATGACGCGGATCTCGACGCGGCCGTGGCCGGAGCCATGGCGTCCAAATACCGGAATGCCGGACAAACCTGCGTCTGCACGAATCGTTTCTTGGTTCAGGCAGGGATCTACGAACGCTTTAAGGAAAAGCTGATTGCGGCCACTCAAGATCTCAAGCTCGGCCACGGACTCAAGGAAGGCGTCACCACGGGCCCACTGGTGGATCGAGGCGCCCTCGAAGAGGTTGACCAACTCGTGCAATCGTCGATCGCCATGGGGGCGAAGGTCGCCACCGGAGGTCAGCCAAGCCCGCAAGGCGATTGCTTCTACGAACCCACGGTGCTGCTCGATGTCACCAACGACATGCCGATTGCGAAAGAGGAAATCTTCGGACCCGTCTCCCCGCTGATTCGTTTTGAGACCGAGGAAGAAGCGATCGCCCTGGCGAACGACACAGAGGTGGGGCTGGCGGCCTACTTCTACAGCCGCGACCTCGGCCGCAGCTGGCGGGTCTCCGAGGCCCTTGAGTACGGCATGGTGGGCATCAACGAGGGGATCATCTCGAACGAGGCGGCCCCCTTCGGCGGAGTCAAAGAATCGGGTTTCGGTCGAGAAGGCTCGAAGTACGGGATCGATGACTACGTGGAGATCAAATATCTCTGCATGGGTGGCCTCGAAAACTAGCTTTCCTCAACATCGGAGGAGCGCTCTCGCGCTGCTCACTCGCTCGTCGACCGACGTCATTCGACTTCATTCGACTTCAGGTGAACGCCTGGCCTCTCGCTCGCTCCAGCCATAGAGCACCAAGCCGAGCAAGAGCGGGACGATGCCGATCATCGAAAGCGCGCGAGCGTAATCGAGGGCCGACCAGAGCATGTAGATGCTCGTTGAGCAGAAGATGATGGGAACCCACGGATAAAAGGGAACCGAAAAGGGTCGCTCAATCTGGGGATCTTTTCGCCGCAAAACAAAGAGCGAAACGCCGGTCAGCAGGAAAAAGAGCCAGAAAACGGGCGCGGTGCCCGCAACCAAGACATCAAACCCGCCCCCAAAACGCTCCCAGGGCAGAGCGGATAGACCGATCCCTTGCATCAAGGCATCAAAGCTACTCCGCCCCACCTCCGTGCCCACGCCGAGGATCATCGACAACCCAAAAATCGCCTGAATGGCAAGCGACCACAGGGGAGCGCCGAAGCGAGGGTTCCAACGGCCTAGCCGGGCAAAGAGTCGATGATCTTCGCCGGCGCTCGCGTAAATGCGAGAGCCCGTAAAGATCAAGCCATTGATCGCGCCCAGGGCAGAAGCCATCACGAGGACCCCCATTGCGCGACCGCCCCACTGGCCAAACCAAGGCTCCAAAACATCGATGGCGGGGGCCGAGCTGGCTCGCAAGCCCTCGAAACCCAGTGCCGAGAGAAAGGCCACATTGATCAACAAATAGATGATCACGATCGCACCGGTGCCGTACAACAAGACCCTGGAAATATTGCGTTGAGGATCCCGCACATCCGCGGCCACAAAGGCCGCATCGTTCCAACCCCCATAGGCGTACAGAACGAAAATCATCGCAAAACCGAAGCCAAGTCCTGACCCCTCGGTCGCGTTCAGCGCAGGGGTGATCCCGCCCTCGGTCGCCCACAGCCCTGCGGCACAAATCGCAACCAGGCCCACAACCTTCGAAAGCGTCAAAACATTCTGAATGCCCTTGCTCAGGAGGACGCCCAGGCCGTTGACCAAGCTCAGGCCCGCGACGGCCGCCGCCGCATACCAGGCGCCCATTTCAGACTCGCCACCTTGATTCCAAAATTCGACCGCATAGTCGGAAAAGACATACGCCATGGCCCCGATGCTGCCCGTCAGAATCACGGAAAGCTGGGCCCAGCCAAATAAGAATCCAGTCAACCGACCATAGGCCCGCGTGAGATAGACATAGTCTCCGCCGGCTCTTGGATAGGTTGATGCCAGCTCCGCGTAGCACAAGGCCCCGACCAATGAGAGAAGACCCCCAAGACCCCAAGCGGCCAGTCCCTGCAAGGGCCCCGAGACATTCGAAAAGATCAGCGGTGGCGCTTTGAAAATCGTGACGCCGACCACGATGCCGATGATGATGCTCACGCCATCCCAGACGCCTAGGCGTGCGATTAAACCCGATGACTCCGGATCACGCCCCTCCACCCGTATTCTCCTCTACTGGATTCGCCCGTTCTCTTCGGGACCGAGCCACAACAGGCCCAGTGGGCTTATCGATCGAAAATAAATTTCTTCTCGATCTTGAGATTCTTCCAGCTCAGCTTGTCTTTGCCTGGTGGCCAGGGCATTCCATCCCGTCCCCATTTCCATTCGGGGCGATTGAATGCAGCCGGGACCGGCCTCTGATACATCGCTTCGGGAGAGTTGTCTTCAATTCCAAACAGATCAAAGTATTGGCGTTCGACAAAGAAGCAATTCGGTGAAGGCATCTCCATGCAGTAGACGATCTCGTAGCCCTTCTCCTTGGCGAGCTCTGTCATCGACACGATACTGGCCCCGGTGTAGTACGTCAGATCCCAGTAGTTCATAGGGTGATAATCGATCACCATTTTTTCGGGCGGAGCGAAAGCCATATTGACCTCGATCATCACGACCTTCGGCCTAAATTCCCGAATCATCCGCCAGATGTAATAGTCATTGCTGTCAATATCAACCACGAGAAAATCGAGATCCTTGGGGACTCCATTTTCCTCGAAGAGAATTTCGACATTCCCGGGCCACACCCATGCATTCAACGTGCGGGTACCCGGATAATCCGCATAGTTGTCGGCCAACTGCGCGGCCCGCTGCTCGTCGCCCTCGATCTGAAATGAGCTCCACCCCTTGTTCACGACAAGGTTGCGCATATTGCTGTTGGTCACGCCATCATAGGCGCCAAACTCGACCGCAAATTTGGGCCCGGGTTCGATGACCTCGAAAATTTTCTCGATGACGCCATCTTCTCCAAACTGAGAAAAGACGCTCTTTGCGGCTGCCTGTAAATCCACGGGGGCGGCGGGCTCCGTTTGGCTGGGCTGACAGCCAGTGCCCATCGATAAAGAGACGGATACGGCAAGGAGCACGAAAAGAAGGTGAACCCTGATTTTGACCATGGCAAGATGCTAGGACTTCCCCAGAAGGCCGCAAAACCCATCGACCAATCGAATAGAAACGAGACTTGAAGGAGGGTCCATGTATCTCCGGCAGATCGCCCTGGTGGCTTCGAATCTTGACACCGCTGTCGACGACCTTCAAGCGACGCTCGGGCTAGGCGAGCCTTTCGCGGACAAAGGTGTGGCGACATTTGGGCTCGAAAATGCTGTCTTCCCGATAGGTGAAACTTACCTTGAGGTGGTTTCGCCCAAGCAGGACAACACCACCGCCGGTCGACTGCTTGAGCGACGAGGAGGCGACGGTGGGTACATGGTGATCGTGCAGAGCCAGAACTTCCAAGCCGACCGGGCCCGAATCGAGGCACTCAATATTCGCATCGCGTGGGAGGTGGATTTGGGAGACGCGGAAACCATCCATCTCCACCCGCGCGATATCGGCGGAGCCATTTTATCCATCGACCGAATGGACCCGCCCGAAAGCTGGCGTTGGGCCGGGCCCCACTGGCGGAGTCGAAGCCGGACGGATGTCGTTTCGGGGATCGTCGGAGTCGCCATTCAAGCGGAGGATCCGGAACAGATGGCCGATCGCTGGGCCGAGGCCCTTGGCCTTGAACGCACTGGCTGCGACCTCTTCTTACCGAAAGGGCGAATTCATTTTGAGGCCATCACCGACGGGCGCGGCGAGGGAGTGAGCGGACTGGAGTTCAAGGCCGAAAACCCGGAATTCTTCGAACGCGTCGCCACCAAGCGGGGCTTTGAGAGACGCGGGCGGGCCTTCAAAATTTGCGGCGTTTGGGTCGAGCTCGTTTAGGCCTTCGCCAAGGGGATCAGAGAAGCGATCGGTATCAAGCACCTGAACCACTGAGCCCGAAAGCCCGCAAGACGTTCTGCCCCAAAAAGCCCGCGCGGTCTCCCTCAGGCAATTCGTCGGCCAGGCGCTCGACCTCACGAATATACGTGGGGGGATGGTCGGGGTGGGGAAAATCGGAGGCCCAGAAAAACCGATCCGAGCCCACACGGGGAATGATATCTGCCAGGGTTTGCTCGTCCGGGTCTCCCGAAATCCAGCACTGGCGCCTGAAATAGACACTGGGCTTTTCGGGCAGAATGGGCCGCAAGGCCGCACCTTGCGGTGACTCGTAGACCGTATCCATCCGGTCGAGCCAGTAGCCAATCCAGCCCGCCCCGGACTCAAGAATTGCGCAGCGAAGCGCCGGGTATTTCTCGAAGACGGCATACTGAAAGAGCGAAGTGAAGGCATGTCGAACCGAATCAACTGAGGTGACATTCAGAAAAAAGGCGTACCGGCCGCTGGTGTAGCGACCATATCGACCCGGGGCTGTCCACACAGGCTCCAGAGAAGGATGAATGCCGAGGGTGAGTCCTGTGGCTTCCAGGGCGGCGAAAACACGGTCGTGGCTCGGATCACCCAAAGGCTTCCGGGTCCATTGAAACGGGGGAACAAAGGCACCCACCGCGCCCGCTTCCGCCACCCTGTGCACTTCGGCTTCCGCAGCAGCCGGATCGCCGAGAGAAAGCTGGGCGACGGGCAGCAATCGACCGTCCGAATCCGAGCAAAAATCGACAATCCAACGGTTATAGGCCTGCAGGCACGCTTGCGTATAGGGCTCGTCCTCACATTCAGCGATCCAGAAAAGCGTGAGCGTTGGGTAAAGGAAGACCTTCTCAAGGTTTTCCATATCCAATCGGCGAAGCCGCTCGGAAGCATCCATGGCCCCCAAGGCCGCTTCGTCGACGTACCGAAGGCCAGTCACGGCCTCGCGCTCGAAGACCTGCCCGCCCACCCGATCCATCGCCCCGAGTCCAGCGGGCATCCCCCCCCGAACGATCGAAGAACTCCGGCCATCAATTTCGAGATACTCAAGGCCCTCATCGTCTTTCCGGATCGTCGGCGCACGCTTCCGAAAAGCCGGCTCCAAGTAACGCTGCCACAAATCGGGCGGTTCCAGGATATGCCCATCGCCATCGATGGCACCGTCTAGGGATAGCTGTTCGAGGTCATGCATCAAAGCGAATGGTTGCGAATCCCCCCGGCGGATGCACGCCTCCCGAGAGCGAGCTTGGAGAGTCGAGGGCCGTTCGGATCGACTCAAGCGGTCTCAGCCCGGCGAGTCTTCCTTTTTATTGACTCGGGTTGCGATCGCCTCCGCGAACGAAGACGCTGTAGGGAGCCAACTTCTTTGACTCGAGCCGATGGACGTTGACGATGCCTCCCTTGTGCCGCAAGTCACTCCCCCAAATCCTTTCGAAGCCGACCGGCACGCAAAAGTATGGCGTTCTGCGGGCAGGGTTCTCTGTCCTGATTGGGGCTGCGTGTTTCGCCTGCCAGGACGCTCCCTTAGATTGCACGTTGAACCCAAACATTGTTCATCCCGATTCAGGTGCAACACCCATTCACGACCCTTCGATCATTCTCGCGAACGGAACCTACTACGTCTTCTCCTCGGATCGCTTGGGCGGCGTCTATCACTCCAAAGATCTCCGAAACTGGAAACGCCAAGGCGATCTCTTCTCAGAAATTCCTGACTGGCTCCGGCAGGCGATCCCGGCGGCGGACCATATCGGCTCTCCAGACATCTCGTATTACCGGGGCCGCTACGTTTTATTCTATCAGTCCCACGAATCAGAAACCTGCAACGCGGCAACGGGACTCGCCACAAACGAAAGCCTCGACCCGCTTGACCCCAGGTTTCAATGGATCGACCACGGCCTCATCCTTCGATCACGTCCTTTCTTCGACGACTTCAAGATCTTCTGCGGAGACGATCAGGCCATCTTTAACGCCATCGACCCTCACTTCTTTGTCGATCATGAAAGCAACCCATGGCTCCTCGTGGGGTCCACCATTGGCGGGATTCGATTGGTCGAACTTGACCCCTTCACCCTCCAACCAAAAGAGAACGCACCGTACCATCTCGTGGCCCAGCGGTGGCTTCTTCAAGACGACCCCGTCATCGAGGCGCCTTCCATCATTTATCGCAACGGCTTCTACTACCTGATGATCTCGTTCAATCACTGCTGCCGAGGCGATCAAACTCGCTATCAGGTCCGAGTGGGTCGGTCTCGCGACGTTCGCGGTCCCTACCTCGACAAGCAGGGTCGACGGCTTGCGCTCGGAGGCGGCAGCCTGATTCTCGATGGCGATCCGCCCTGGACCGGAACAGGGCATTCAGAAATATTCAGCGGTGAGGGCAAGGACTGGCTGGTCCACCACGCCAAGGACCCACGCCAAGACTACGCACCCTTCCTCACTATTCGTGCGCTCGGATGGGATAGAGAGGGCTGGCCCTCCGCCTGCCAAGCCCCCTAGTGCCCGGCCGCCCCGCGAGGCCAGTATCGATAGATCGCCAGCATGACCAAAGCCGGCGGGGCCATCAGAGTCGAGTAGGCAAAGAGCGGAATGGTCGCATCGATTTGCTGAAAGGCCGTGGCCACGACAACCATGCCCAAAAGCGCATTTTTGACACAGAGCTCGACCGCAATCGTCACACTGTCGGCCCAGGATCGGCCCAAGAGCCGAGGAATCCCCAGTCCCAGAACGATGGCCGACCCGAGCAACCAGAGACTGGGCATGAGACTCATCATAAAGAGTTCCGTGGGTGGGTTGGGTCGGTCCAAATTGTCCATCACCAGAACTCCGAAGAGTCCGAGTCCAGAAAGCGCCGTGATCGGCCGCTCCCATTTTGCGGCGCCAGGGCGCACGCTTCGCACCCCCATCCCTACCAAAATGGGTAACACCGTAAAGCCACCCAGTTCCAGGGCGGTTTCCAGCAGGGGCACCTCAACTGCTTCCACCTGCGAACCGGCCATACTCTGAGCCACTCGAACCCAGAGCGGTAGCGTCAAGAGCGTCACCAGGGTGGCAATCGCCGTCAGGCTAATCGAAAGCGCCGTGTGGGCCCGACCGAAGTGGACGAAGACATTCGAACCCAGTCCGCCCGGGCAGGCCGCGCACACCACTAGGCCCACCATCAAAAGAGGGGGCAAGGCATACAGTCGAGCGATGATGAGGCCAGCCATGGGCATCGCGACCAACTGCAGCAAGGTGCCGACAACAATCGATGTCGGAACCTGGGCGATGCGTCGAAAATCTGTCCAAGTGAGTGAAAGCCCCATCCCGAGCATGAGGCCAAACATCAAAAGGGGAAGAAGAGGACCATCAATCGGATTAGCCAAGACCTTGAACCTCACTGACCCAAAAAACGCTTTTTATCTGTTCAGCCATCAAGGTCGATCTTCAATTCCGATCAGTGCCTTCGCCTTGGCGAGCGCTTGTCCCTGAGATTTTCTCTCTCGGATCGCAATCCGAAATGCCGCTCGGACCCCGAAATAGTGCAGAGCGGAAAGCCGACTCCGCACAAACCATAGGGGAAACCGCTTGAGCCCCGAGGTGAGATTCTCATTCGTCCCGACCAAGGTTGCGAAATAATCTTCCACGAATTCAGGGTGCGGGACCGGGCGGCTGAGGGCATTTTTTTTCGAATCATCGGCGATTCGCGATTCCAAGTAACCAATCCAGGCTGCGCTAAAGACCTGCTGACAGACAAAAGTCGCCTGAAGCGTGATCTCGGCGCCCTCGAAGACCGGACGAATCGGCCTCTTCGCCAAGCCATCCGCCGTACAATCAACAAGGAGACTATCCTGTGTCAATTGGAGCGTTCCCTGCTCAAGCGTGATGTTCTCTCGAGTCACCTGTTGGACTCGGCCCTTTCGCACAACCTGATCGACACGACGAAGTTGTTCCCATTCGTCGCGACTGACCGTGGCACACCGATATTTCGTGGGCCGGACCTTTGGGTCCAGCCTAAGCAGCTTCCCAGACGATTCCAAAGAAGCCATGATCGCCTCGATGGAATCCCCTTCGGCAATCTCCTGCATCTGAGAGCCCAACTCAACAAATCGAGCCGGGTCGAAGGCTGCCCGATCGATCAGCCACGCGTCGTGGGGGATCACCCACCGAATCTGCTCCGGCGCGCAGCCCGATTTCAAAAGAAAGAGCACCGCATCGATTCCGGTTTTTCCTCCACCGATCACCACGTAGTCCGAAGGGCTTCCCCTAAATCGCACCAACTCATTGGGCGCCACGAGGTTAGACCCGGGCTCGACTTCGTATTTTGGAGGGCGCGTCGATGGGACGGTCACCTTCATATAGGTGGCATCCACCGTTTTCCGTTTCACGGTCACGGAGTACTCAGACTCTCGATTCATAAGCGAACGAAAGCGCTGGGACCCCAGATATTCACAACGCGGAAAGAATTGGAGACGTCCCGTGTCTTCCCATTTACGCAAGACCTTTTCGTAGTAGGTCAAAACTTCTGACCCCGAAGCGAGGTATGTCCCGCCCGGACCCAGGGGCTCAGAATTCACCCCGTAGAAAGCCGCGGGCTGATGCAGCGTGACATAGGGATACGCATCATTCCAATGGCCGCCGGGCCCAGCCCGTCGATCCAATAAGACCACTCGAACAGATGAATCGCGCATCAGAATTTCATCCGCGAAGGCCATGCCCATCGCGCCTGCGCCGACAACCAAATAGTCCGTCTCAAGCTGCCGCATCAATTGGCTCCCTGGCGATCTGAGACAGCCAATGATCCACAAAGGCTCAGCGGCTTCAAGCCTCGCCTCATGGGTCGATTCGGAAAACGTGAATCGAGCCGCCAATCGACGCGATGGGATCCAGGGGAATATTGACCGGGCCCACGGGTCGCAGCGTCCCGTGGTCGTACATTGGATAGCGGAGGGAGTAGAGCGAAACGCTGACGGCAAGCAGGCCGGGCTTCAGCTCTCCCGGCTCAGGAACCACATAGTCAATTCCGTAGAGCTCCGGATCCACGCTGCCAAAGTAAAGCAGCTGGACGCTTTCCTCCCCCGACTCGGCCAAGTAATCGGCCAGACCCACCAAGCCCTGGCCAATATCGATATTGGCATCGGAAACATATTGGTACCCGTGGTCACGCCCCCCTACCAGAGAGTTGAAATAAGCCAGGTGGTGGGGATGCGAGGCAAAGCTCGTCATCGCGAGGCCGACCAGAACCAACGCTGCACTCGCCCACCGCCATCGGGGAGAAACTGTGCGCGCAAAGACACTTGCTGTCCAAAGCGCCACGAAGGGGACGGCTGAAAGAAGCGCGCGAGCACCGAGCTGCCTTCGATCTCCCAGAGACAGAAAAACAAAGAGCAACACGGGGTACACCCAAAGCAACATGGATTCACGGCGGGGCAAGCCGTGTCCTCGAAGCGCCCCGAATACGGCGACCCCAAAAGCCAGAACAATCGCGATGGGGGTCTTTATCGCAAGAAGTCCTAAAAAATAATCCCAGCGCCCCCCCTGAAAGCGCTCTCCCCAAAGAACCGAGGGCATTCCCGATCCCACCTCGACGAGCTGGCCGTCAAACGCGCGAAGATAGGCGGCCGGAAGTGGAAGGGGCAGCGTGCCCAAGACGCTGCTGGAAAGAGACCGCATCAACGGACTTTGTAAAGTCACGTCCGAGAGAGGCGCTGAAAATTCAGACCAAAGGTAGCCCGTGTTCAGGACAACAAGGCTCACCAAAACCATCGCGACCAAAGCCCATCCCTGTGACCGAGGGCTCATGATTGGATCTGAGGACGGCTCAGAGGCTCGTCCCCGAAAGATCATCAGAATTAGGAAACTGGGGTAAAGCAAGAGCGCATAGAACTTCGTGAGCTGCGCGAGGCCAAGAGCCAAGCCTGCGCAGAGGGCGAAAGCAAGAGTCGGGCGCTTCAAAAATAATCCAAAGGTGAACACCGATAGGGCGACGAAAAAAGCGGTCCCTGTATCGGTCCCGACGAGGCGAGCTTGGGCCAAGACATTGGGCGAGAGCAACACGAGCCCCGCTGCCAGAACGCCGGCCAATACTGGCGCTTCCGGGTTCAAACGTCCGGCCCAAAAAAACAACAGCACGCCGAGAAGCGCCACGACGACAATGGGGCCCCGCCTCGCTCGATTCATCAAGTCGAGATACCGAGACCGGTTTTCCTCCATGAATCGATACCCGTTCTCCCAAAAAGAGAAGGGATCATCGGATGGCTCCAGGAGAGCTCGATCATTTCCCGAGAGGGCACCCATGACGGGCAGAGCTGAAATTACATTGACCAAAGGCGGGTTCAAGGACGCAAAGCGGGGGTCCCCGGTTTCGATATAGAGAAGCCCCGAAGGCAAATGGCCCAATTCATCTACCGTGACGGCGGTGCGATGGGCCCCGTGAAACGCGAAGGCAAAGTAAACACTCAGCAGGACAAGCAGCGCGAGTCCCCCCCAGCGCCTTTCATTCACCTCGAAGACTCCCCATGGCTTCGAGGCGAACCGACCTCTCGGCAAGCTCTTGGCCGAAATCGCTGGTTGCCGACTCATGACGAGGTTGAAGGATTAATTTCATGAAAAATCTGACCTCATCAGAAAGGCTCTTTCCATCCGAACCGACCCCGTGCTTCCCTCACCTGATTCGATTGGGGGTCGAGTCGAGACGCTTCGTCCAAATAAAGGCGAGCGGTGTCTTCCTGGCCTGCATAGACATGCGCCTCGGCGACTTCAATCAAAATCTCAGAGGTCGGCGCTCCTGTCGACAGCCCCCGGACGTAACTCTCCAGGGCGCGATCGGTGTCTCCTAGATTCATCAGAGCCCGGGCTCGATTGAAGTGTGCCTCGGCATACTCTTCATTGATTGCGAGTGCGCCATCGAAATATTCAAGCGCAGCGGCACTCTTTCCCTCCATGGCTAAGAGGGAACCCAAGTTTTGATGCGCTGGAGCATTTCCCGGGTAGAGCCGAATCGCCTCGCGGTAGTGGTCTTTTGCCTCCTCTGCTTCGCCCATGGCATAGAGTCCGTTGGCCAAATTGTATTCCGTCACAGATCGCATGTACTGCGTATCCGACAAGGGCCAATTCGCTGCAACCGCAACGGCAACCACCACCCCAAGAACGAGCGCGATCGATCGCCCGCTCTGACTTCGCAGATAGGCGGGAATCATCACAAGACCCGAAGCAGCAAAAATCAAGGCAATAGGGGTCGTTGGGAGCCGGTAACGGCCAAAAAAGTAGAACAACAGCAGCGAGGCGGTGTAGATCGCAAAGAGACCGTAGAGCAGCCAAAGCGACCGGCGGCGGGGCCACGTGAGCATCAAACCCAAAGCCGCCAAGGGCGCAATCACGCCATAGTGGAGAATTGATTCCCCTAGCCATATCACTGGAGAGCGAGCCGCAAAGGAGTATTGGTCTTTTGTATCGACCCAATCCACCGCGTTGATGATCAGCATCGATTTTCGAAGCAAAAGCTGAACCCAGTCCCAGGGCTGAGACTGGATATAGGCCAGGGCTTGATCGGTAAAGAACCCTGAAACCTCCGCTGGAGAAAGCGAACGGCCCAACGCCTTCTCGGCGATCAGGATGGCATCCTGTTGCTCGACCCGTGGATCTCCTCGATAGACGAGCAAAGGGTGGTAGGTCCCGTCGGCGACGGGATTGTTTCCGATATAAAAATTGTGGCCGAACTGAGAGGTTGTGAGATGCAACTCACCGCTGATCGAAGCATTGCGCAGCGCCACAGGGGNCAGCACCAAAGCCAAACCCAACACCATGCCGGCTGAGAATTTNANGCTTCGCAAGNCNTCCCCTGACCATTCGANCCAGATCCACGGAAANATCACNGCAAGCCAAATCAAGACATTNTCTCGATTGAGAATNAAGAGACCCAANACAATCCCGAGTACAAGAAAACGGCCCGGCGAAGGAAGATCGCGCGCGACCGCCAGAAGCCACAGCAACAAGCAGACGAAAAAGATATCCAGCACGGACTTCTGCAGCGTCAAATCGGCAAAAATGGCCGATCCATGCAGGGCCAACATCGCCCCAGCCACAAGACCGGCGGGTTTTGAAACCCATCGCCAACCCGCCATTCCCAGCAGGCCACACGACAGCGCCCCCAGCACAATTTGAATCCCTCGGACGACCCGATCGTCCGGGCCGAAGGCCGCGTACGGCAGGCTGAGGAAATAGTGGTAGAGGGGGGCTTGGTAAAAGACCTCTTGGCCGACCCAATCACCCGCCGCGACGGTCTGTGCGCGGGCGACGTAGTTCAGGGCATCCCCCATCACGACTTCCAGGATCGGGGTGCCCCATAAAGGCAGAACAGCCAAGATGCGGAGCACGAGGGCACCTGCAAAGAGCGCCCAAAACCAACGGATCTTTGAGCGCTTCTCGACGTCCATCGGCACATGCTCCGGACTGGTGAGACTGTGATTCAAATTAGGCTTCTCCCGAGCGAAGTTGATCGATCAGCTCGCGGTTCTGCTCGTCGCTGAGGCCCGGAATCGCCAAACCGGTCCGGTTAATCAGACCGCCAAAACGATGCGTCATCTTTTTTACGGCTTCTTCCGGTGGACCCACGATGGCAAAGGTTTCGACCATCTCGTCGGTGATCAGTCGACTCATCTCTTCGGTGGCATGGGCGCGGTTCAATGAAATGAGTTCATCTTGTAAATCCCCCCATCCGTGAATTTCCAAGACCGGCCGATAGGCAA
The DNA here is from genome assembly GCA_002171515.1 of bacterium TMED88. Classification (GTDB taxonomy): domain Bacteria; phylum Myxococcota_A; class UBA9160; order UBA9160; family UBA4427; genus TMED88. Next base: position 27,833 of record NHEP01000228.1, read on the forward strand.
CCGTACAGCCATAGAAGGCAATGCGACCGCGAATCGCTTCGACCGATTTTTCCAGCGCTTCCTGGCTCGGCCCGGACGCCACCAAGGGCGCGTAGTCGAGCTCAAAAGCATCAAGCGAACGCCCCCGGTCCGATAGACCCGCCTCGATCGCTGGAAGGGTGACCTCTCGCATATATTTTTCAGTCGAAAAGGGATGCATGATCATGCCATCGGCCACGCGAGCCGCCACTTTCGTCATGAGCGGCCCGGTCGCCGAAAGGACAATCCGGGGCCGGGGGCCATCGGCGTCATCCGGGCGAAAAGTATCGGGCATCAAAGTGTGCTGGTAGTACTCCCCGACGTAGTGCAATCGCTCGCCGTCGTACCAGCAGTCATAAATAGCCTGCATCGCCTCGATGAATTCGCGCATCTGCCGCGCCGCTTTATGCCACGGCATGCTGAACCGACGTTCGATGTGAGGGCGGACCTGCGAACCGAGGCCCAAAACAAAGCGGCCGTTGGAAAATCGGTTGAGGTCGTGGGCCAAAATCGCCATCGACATCGGGTTGCGGGAAAAAGCCACGGCGACAGAGGTCACCAATTCGATGCTTTGCGTGTGCGCCGCCGCGAGGGTCAGGCTCAAGAACGGGTCGTGATTGAGCTCGGCCAGGCGAAGCCCGTCATAGCCAAGCGCCTCGAGCCGAGCAGCGTCCTCTCCGACCTGCTTCATCCCCGAAGCCACCATTGCGTCTACTTTCATCCCGACCTCCTCTCACGGGTCGATTCTATCCGATCCCCTGGCCCTCAAGGCTCTCCGACCTCTGGGCTCGTCGGCCCGGCTCGCGTAGTGCGATGGGTCCCGCGAGGCTATCGAGGCGTTGAGGGCCGTTTCCACCGCCGATTCTCGGGAACTGGCCCAACCCCGCTCGACCAAGGTAGTCTGGAGGGCCATCCGAACGGAGGCCCACATGCATCTGACGAGCAAAGGCAGACAAGTCCATGGAACTGTGGCGCCCGGCTTCGAATCCGTCAAAGCGCTCTACGCGCGCCGAGTCATCACGATGGCTGAGGAGAACACCCAGCTCTGCGTCTACCACCAAGGCGAAAAAGTCGTCGACCTCTGGTGCGCGGCCACCGATGACGGCTCTTTTTCCGCCGATTCTTTGGTCAATATCTTCAGCAGCGGAAAAAGCCTCGAGGCCATCGCGATCGCGATGCTGGTCGACCAAGGCTGTCTCGATTACGACACCCCGATCGCCGAATACTGGCCCGAATTTGCTCAGCACGGAAAAGAAGGCGTCACTGTCGCGGATCTCATGCGACATGAGAGCGGACTCGCCTCTTTCGACACCTCATTGGATCCGGGCGATTTGACCGTCGGCGCCCTCAAGGAAAACCGAGTGGGGCAAGTGATCGAGGGCCAAAAACAGAAATTTCCCAAAGGCCAGGACGGGCCGCGGGAATATCACGCCGTCACCCGCGGCTGGATCGCGAACGAAGTCTTTCGACGCGCCGAGCCACAGGGAAGAACCATCGGTGAATTTCTGCGCCAGGAAGTCTGCGGCCCCCTCGAAGCGGATGTGTTCATTGGGGTCCCCGAGAGCGAACTGGAAAGAATTCGGCCGGTCAAACTCTTGAGCTGGGCCTTCGTCTTATTGCAAAGCCTTAAGCACAAAGCCCTGGGCCGCCGCATTCATCACAGCTTTTTTTCGCTCTTTCGACGCTTTCTCAAAGTGATCCCCACCTATCGAAACTCCACGGCGCGCAACGCACCCCCGCCCTACCTGGGCATGAAGGGCGTCGACTTCTTCAACGAGAGAAAAGTCGCCATGGGTGAAACCCCGTCCGCCGCGGCCAACGGGACGGCTCGCGGGCTGGCCAAATTGGGTGCCGTGATGTCGGCCAAGGGCAAATGGACGGACCGAGAGTATCTCAGCGACCGGGCTTGGCGCGCCTTGCACAGCCATCCGGTCCAGTCCGACATGGGCTTTAGCCAAACCAACTTCACCCAGGGCGGCATCAACCTCTTTACCGCGCCCGCCGCCGGCTGGACCCAGCTCGACGATGACCTGAACTCCGGCCGCGAGGGCTTTTATGGCTGGATGGGCCTCGGCGGGTCGATCTTCCAATGGGATCCGGAACACGAAATTGGGTTCAGCTTTGTGCCCACGGCCCTCCACTTGCTCGACTTGTTCAACGAGCGGGGAAAGGTCTACCAAACAGAGGTCATCCGCTGCGTCGAGCAAAAGGCCAACCAAAGAAATGCTTCCTAAAGCCCAGGCCAGAAAGAAAGCTGAAACCCCATGACGGATCTCAAACCCCTCGAAACCCTGTGCGAGTGGACAGCCGACGCCCTCACCGATGAGTCAATCTGGACGGAAGTCCTGACCGACGTCGAGCTTGAAGAAGCGGACTCGGCGCTTCGCCACGCGATGGCTACATCGAAAGACATCCTCGATATCGGCAAGAACGACTTCCCGCTCGAAACACTCGGCCGAAGGTTGAGCCACATCGAGGATGAACTGATCAATGGACGAGGCTTTGTCCGAATTCGAGGGCTCGATCGCGATCGGTACGACCAGTCGGAAATGGAAATGCTCTACTGGGGCATCGGGATGCATCTCGGGACGCCCTGGGCCCAAAATAAGCATGGTCACATGCTGGGGGACGTCACCGATCAAGGTCGTGCCGCCGACGACCCCGAGGCCCGGGGCAACGAACTCGGCGGAATCGCCCTCCCCTTCCATACGGATGGCTCGGACCTTGTGGGCCTGCTCTGCCTTCAGGATGGAATTCAAGGCGGCCTATCGAAGGTCGCCAACTCGGTCAGCATTCACAATCAGCTGGTGAGAGAGAGTCCGGAATTGGCCGCAGAGTTCTACAAGCCCCAGCCCTTCGATTTTCGAGGCGAACAACCCCGCGGCGGCCTGGGCTGGTACACGGTGCCCATCTTCACTCAGTGTGCCGAGCGGCTCTTCGTGCGTTGCATTCCTCCCTATACACTCGCTTCCCAACGACACACGGACGCCCCGCGCCTCACCGACCTCGCAAAGCAGGCGCTCAGCCGGGTTGTCGAAATGGCCGACGACCCCCGGTACCACCTCTCCATGGCGCTCCTGCCCGGCGACATGCAGTTCATTAACAATTATCACGTCATGCACGGGCGGAGCGCGTACCAAGACGATCGCCAAAACCGATCCGTCCGCCATCTCAAGAGGCTCTGGCTAGAAACTCGGGCGCTCGAGCAAAGACCGGAATACTTCCAGAACAGTCACTCGGATTGGACACGCAACCGCTCCGCCAGCCGAATGGCCGTCAATTAAATCAACGAGCGGCAAAAAGCGCTCGCCCGAAAGAAGAACGAGGATCCATGTCTTACCAGCACAACATGCAGCCCGGTCCCCGCCCGTATCTTGAGCAGCGGAACCTCGATCTGAGCGCATTGGAGTGGAAACACTTTCAAGTCAAACGCTTGAGCCCCTGTTTGGGCGCGGAGCTCATTGGCATCGACCTGCGAAAGCCACTCGACGGCGACACGCTCTCGGAAGTCCGCAACGCGCTACTCAAATATCGGGTCATTTTTTTCCGCGACCAGGACCTCAGCGCAGAGCAGCATCTGGCCTTTGCGAGTGCCTTTGGTGAACTCGAAGAGCATCCCTTCATTCCTTCCGACGCGCCCGAGTCGGAGGTCATTCGCTTCGACAAGGATGAAAAGGTCCCCGGCTACGAAAACGTCTGGCACAGCGACGTGAGCTGGAGAGAAGTCCCTTCCTTTGGCTCTGTTCTCCGCGCCCACATCGTGCCTGAAATCGGTGGTGACACCCTTTTTGCCGACATGATCGCCGCCTACGAATGCTTAAGCGATGAAATCAAGGCCTCCATTGACGGCCGGATGGCGGTCAATGACTTCACCCAGAGCTTCGGGCGCCTTCTGGGTCCCGAAGACCTGGCTCGCCAGCAAGCCCAGTACCCCGCCGTCGAGCATCCCCTGGTTCGGACCCATACGGAGACCGGCGAAAAATCCCTCTACGCCAACGCCGCCTTCACGAGCCATATCGTGGGCATGAGCCAAGAAGAAAGCGAACTTCTCCTGGCCCAGATTTTTCGGGAGTCGACCGTACCTGAATATCAGTGCCGGTTTAAATGGGAAAAAAACAGCATCGCGTTCTGGGACAATCGAGCGGTTCAGCACTACGCGGCCAACGATTACTGGCCGCAAAGACGCCAAATGGACCGCGTCACGATCATTGGCGAAAGACCCGTTTAGTCCTCGTCGCTCGGGCCCGGGCGGGCTCCCGCCCAGCACCCGAACCACTCAGAGGCCGCTTCGGCTCAGGGCTCAATCAGGTATTTCTCACCCGTCGCCCGCCGGGCGTAGACCCGAACGTTGTCGGCCTGAAGGGCCTCGGGGAGCGAGAGCGTTCCCGCATACTGGCTCGAGAAGGTCGTCTTAATTTCCCGGGCCACCCGCTGTTGCAACGCTGCCATCCGCTCCATGCCGATCTTTTGAAGAAACGGCGTCAGGAGCCAGCCCCCGATGCTCCACGAGAAACCGTAGGCAGCGGTCAAGACCACCGGCGAAAGATCGAGCCGACCATAAATGTAGAGCTGCTTAAAAACGTCGGAGCCGTATCGGTTATAAGCCTGGCCCGCCGCGGCGGCCTGCTCCATGGCGCCCAGGATTGAATTCGCCAAATCCCCGCCGCCCGTGGCATCGAAGGCCAACGTCGCTTCCGTGGCCTGGATGGCGTCCACCAAGTCTCGGCGAAAATTCGAAGAGGATGAGTTGACCACATACTCGGCGCCCAAGTCTCGCAGGATTTCTTCCTGCTCTGGCTTTCGAACGATGTTCACCAGCGGAATGTCATCCGCTTGACAGAGCTTCACCAACATTTGGCCGAGATTCGAAGCCGCTGCCGTATGGACCAACGCCTTGTGGTTCTCCGCCTTCATGGTTTCCACCATCCCCAAGGCCGTCAGCGGGTTGACGAAACTCGAGGCGGCTTCTCGGGCCGCCGTGCCTTCCTCCATCGGGATCGCCATGAAGGCATTCACCACGCGGTGCTGAGCGAACATTTCGCCCCCCACTATCGCCACGGTGCGACCCAACAGGGCTTGCGCCGCCTCCGAGGATCCAGCGGCCACCACGGTGCCCGCCGCTTCATTGCCCACCGCAGCGCTCTCGCCCTCACGGGCCTTCACCACGCCCCGCATTCCTTCAGGGATTGGAGCCCGCCATACAGTTTCTGCACCCGAGCCTTCCGTCTTGCCCTGCTCCACATCGGCCGGGCCGACCAGCAAGGCCAGATCGGAGGGGTTAATCGGAGCCGCCTCGATTTGCACGAGCACCTCGCCTTCGCCGGGTTGAGGGACAGGGACCGAGCGCAAGCTGATTTCGAGTTCGCCCTCCGGAGTCACGAGGGAGCGAAGTTGCAAGGAATGCGTAGGAAGAGACATGGTCAAAAGTCCTTAGGTGAGGGGCAAAGAAAAAGTCCCGGCGAAACCAGGATCTTAAGACACTTAGACGCCGAAGCGATGGACGATTGGCAAACGTCGGCCACTGCCGAACGCCTTGGTGGTAGTTCGCAGCACCAATGGGCCCTGTCGTCTCTTGTACTCATTCCGGTCGAGGCGGAGTGCGATCTGCTTGCAGAGTTCTGCATCAGCCCCCGGCGGCGGTTCGATGCTCAGCGGATTTCGGTCCCCCTCAATCACCTGCTCGAGCACCGCGTCGAGGATCTCATAGGGAGGCAAATCGTCTTGGTCCGTTTGGTCCGGCGCCAATTCGGCGGACGGCGGCTTCTCGATCGAGGAAAGCGGAATCCGTTCGCCGCTGACATTGGCGTGCCGGGCCAAGGCGTAGACATCGCCCTTGTAGACATCGCCCAAGACAGCGAGGCCCCCGATCATATCGCCATAAAGGGTGCAATAGCCCAGGGACAGCTCGCTCTTATTCCCGGTCGCCAGCACCAGTCGCCCTTCGGCGTTCGAGACCGCCATCAGGGTCGAACCGCGCAAACGGGACTGAATATTCTGATCGGCCAACCCGTAATCTTCCTGCTCGCCGAATAGCCCGGCAAAGACCTTTCGGAACTCAAGATAAAGCGGCTGGATATCCACCGTGCGGGTTTCGATCCCCAGATTCTCCGCCAAGGCCTTGGCATCCTCGACGCTGTGGTCCGAGGAATAAGGTCCCGGCATCAAGATGCCCAAAACCCCCTCCGCGCCCAGGGCCTCGACGGCAAGATGGGCCGTGACCGCCGAATCGATCCCCCCGGAAAGTCCCACGACCGCTCGTCGGGGCAGTCCCTGTTTCTCAAAATAGTCACGAATGCCGAGCACCAAGCCATGCTCAAGCTCCGCCGGTCGCGTGAGACGACTCGCGCATTCCGCTTCAGGTGAATCCAGATCAACGACAAGCAAACCCGTTTCGAATTGGGGCAGCGAACCGATTTCATTTCCCTCCGCGTCGACCACGAAGGAACCCCCATCGAAAATCAGCTCATCGTTGCCCCCCACCTGGTTGGCAAACACGATGGGCACACCATGCTCACGGGCCAACCGGCTAAAGATTTCGCGCCGCTGTTCACCCTTGCCCACGTGCCACGGTGAGGCGGATAAATTGAGAACCGTCTTGGCCTCGGCCCGAACCAGATCTCCCACCGGGTCCAGGGGATAATCGAGCTCGCGCCACCAGGCATCTTCGCAAACCGCCAATCCAATGGGCCCGATCCCCGGCCGGTCGAGCACCGCCGCCTCGCGGGAATCGGCCGGCACGAAGTAGCGGCGCTCGTCAAATACGTCATAGGCGGGCAGCAGCGTTTTAGCCTGACGCCCCACGATTCGTCCGCCGTCGAGCAGCACCGCCGAGTTGCTGAGTTGCTGCGGGCCATACCCCTCCACGGGCAACGGCACGCCGAGGGCCATCGGGATACGATGGGAGTGCTCGACCAGCGCCTCCAATTCCCGGAGTGTGCCTTCGACAAAACCATCTCGGGCCAGAAGATCCATCGGGGGATAGCCCGTAAGAACGAGCTCTGGACACACCAGCAGGTCCGCTCCCCGGTCAATCGACTCGTGAAGGGCATCCTCGATGAGCTTTCGGTTCCCGCTGAGGTCACCGACTGTCGGGTTGAGTTGCGCGACCGCGATCTTCATTGACAGAGAATGCCAGCCCATCCTTTAGGCCGTCAAGTCAACGAAGAAGAATGATGAAAATCCCTCTCACGGGATCCCGAGAGGCCGTGGCACCCGGGCCCCCGGGTCCGCCAGTCGGCGAGGTGATTCGGGTATGCTGTGGGGGCGGACTGCCAAAGCCAGGGAAGGGAAGACGTGGAGCGCTCTGGATCCTCGCCTCAGGGAGAATCAAGGTCAATCGGGCTTTTTGGCCTCGCGATGATCAACATCGTGGCCATCGCCAGCCTGCGCGATCTGCCCCAGATGGCGAGTTACGGAATCGGCTCGATCTTCTTCTATTTACTGGCCGCCGTCGTCTTTTTCTTCCCGGTCTCCCTGGTCGCGGCCGAACTGGCTACGGCTTGGCCCGAGCGCGGCGGCGTTTACGTCTGGGTGCGAGAGGCTTTCGGAGAACGCTGGGGGTTCGTCGCGGTTTTCTTGCAGTGGTCCCAAAACCTCTGCTGGTACCCCGTCGTGTTGACCTTTGGGGCTGCATCGTTGGCTTTTGCAGTCGCGCCCGACCAAGCGGCCGCCCTCTCAGAGAGCAAAACCTTTATCGTCATCGTCGTGCTCTTGGCCTACTGGTTTTCGGTGCTGCTCAATTTTCGGGGCCTATCGGGTTCGGCCTGGGTGAGCATCGTGGGGGCCTTCAGCGGAGTCGTCATTCCCGGCACCCTGTTGGTGGGGCTTGCCGGGCTGGGGCTTCTCCAAGGCGAACCCTCGAATTTGATGAAGAACGGATCGGAGCTCATTCCCAACCTCGGCAATTTCTCCAATATCACCTTTGCGGTGAGCGTTTGGCTGGCCTTCGCCGGCATGGAAATGACGGCCGCCCACGCCCGGGAAGTGAGGTCCCCCGAACGGACCTACCCCCTCGGCATTCTGATCGCGGCGGGGGTCATCCTGACTGTCTTCATCCTCGGCGCTCTCTCGATTGCGACCGCCCTCGCCCCGGACCAATACCATCTTCAAAGCGGCGTCACCGAAGCGCTTCAGAGCATGTTTGATCGTTATGGTCTCGGGTCGTTGGCCCGCGTCGTCGCATTCGGGATGGCACTGGGCGTGTTTGGCAGCGTCAACGCCTGGGTGATCGGTCCAAGCAAGGGGCTGCTGGCCGCCGCCGAGAAAGGCGCCCTGCCCCCCTTTCTTTCCCGGGTGAATCGGAATGGCGTGCCGACTCGCATCCTGCTGGTCCAGGGTGCCGCTGTCTCCCTCATTTGCATCGCTTTCACCGCCCAGCCCACCGTGGCCTCGGCTTATTTCATGATCAGCGTTCTGACCATTCAGATGTATCTCTGCATGTACATCATCATGTTTGCAGCCGCGTGGAGATTGCGAAGCCTCCACCCGGAACAAAAGGGCAAATTCCAGGTGCCCGGCGGAAAGCCCGGTTTGGCCCTGGCCTGTGGGCTCGGAGGCCTCGGCTGTCTGCTGAGTATTGGATTGGGATTCTTTCCGCCCAATCAGTTGAAGGAATCGGGCATCGACCCCGACTCCTTCAAGACATTTCTCGCGGTGGGCCTGCTCGCGGCGCTCGGGCTGCCTTTTCTGATCGCCTGGGCCCGCAGCCGCGGAAAATCCAAACCCTCATCCGCTTCCTGAACCGATCGTCTCGGCGGTCATCCGTGATCGCGGTTGAATCCGTCGATCAGTTCCTGCATGTCGGTCGGATTAAAAAACACTTCGGGCTGATCTTTCTCGCCCCAAATCGACCAGCTGTCCTCTACCCCCCACTCGCCGATTTCCCAAGCCTCTTCATCAACGATGCAGTCCATATCGGTGAACTGCTCGAAGAAGTTGCCACTCGGGTCCCGCAAGTACCAAAAGACGTTGCCGCCAATCATATGGCGACCGGGACCCGCCACCTGGGTGCCCTCGTTTCGGCGAAGATAATCCGAGGCCGCCTTCATGACGGTATCGATGTCGTCGCGCTCGATCGCGTAATGGTTGAGATACGGAACCGGCCCCGGCGCGAGGAGAAGGTTGTGGTGGTCCGACGAGCAGCGGGTAAAAAATCCAAGCCCTCCGACAATGTCCGAGATGCGGAAGCCCAGGCCTTGGATGTAGAAGTCGTGGCTCTTCAAAATATCGGGGGTTCCGATCACCACGTGCCCCAGCCGACGAGGCGGACGGAGGCTCTCCTCGGTGTAGATGCGCGGCCGCGCGCCGGTGCGAGGGCGGTCGCCGGGAATGTTGAGGGTCTCTCGGGGCGAAGGCGACACATCGGCGACGGGCGTAGGCTCAACGATCACCCGCCATTTATTGACCGGATCCGGCGCGATCAACCGGCCGCCTTCGGTGGCGTGTTGGACCCCGAGGCCATCGAGCCGATTCCGAATGCCTTCGAGATCCGCCTCATCATGACAGGCCACGCGGATTTCCATGAGTTGACGGTACGGCGCTTCCGCCACGGTGATTTGGTCAGGGGAGCCCTCCGGCCCCCACCCCAATTCGGAACCCACAAATCCGAGATCCTCGTAGAAATCGTTCAGGACCTGGGGCTCCGGAACACCCACGGTGATCCCGCGCAGACGATGAAGGGGCATGCGGTGTTCTCCCGGCGAGAGGAATCGATCCAGCCAGTGTAGACAATTCTAGACAGTCGTCTAGAATTGTGGCGTTCGCCGCCCACCCGTCAGCCATCAGGAAGCGTTCCGCGTGAACCCCTCGAAGTCAGCCCCCGCCCCCGCACGGACCGATGTGCGTCGGGCCCTCATAGAGGCCACCGCAGACCTCCTCGGCGAGGTCGGGCCGAAAAGCATTTCGGTTCGCCAAATTGCCGACCGGGCCGGGGTCAACCACGGCCAGATTCATCACTACTTCCAGGGCAAGCGAGGACTGCTCGAAGCGACCCTGCGCAACCTCGCCAAAGACCACTTCGAGGACTCCCTCCAAAGATCAGGCGGCGACGCCATTCCGCCCCCTCTCTCGCTGAGCGAGGACCGTCGCTACTTCCGAGCGCTCTGCCAAGCCGTGATGGATGACGATCTCGATCTCATCCGCACCGTGGACCGCGATCATGAAATCTCCGTCCCGATTCGCGTCTTGCGAGAACTCGAAGGCCGCAAGCCCGACGCGGATCCCCTCGAAGTCAAGGCCATCTTCGCACTCGGCGCCGCTATGGAACTGGGCTGGGTGGCGTTCGAAAAGCTCATCCTGCTGATCGCCGAGGTGGACCCGGAAGACGAAGAGGCATTTCGCAGTACTATCAAACGCCTGATGGTCGAAAGGTTCTACCCCATGCTCGGCTAAGCGCTGAGCATCAACCCATCGACAAGGCCCGACAAAGGAGAAACGCATGGGATTTCGAATGGCCAATGTAGAGGGAAGAGCCGCCCTGGTCGCCGGTGATCAGTACTACGACATCGAAACCCTGTCACAGGGCTCGATTGCGAGCGATCCGATGCTTGCATTGACTCAGACCGAAGAACTCCACAAGCTGGCTGAACAGCTCGACGGACATGAAGCCACAGGCGCACTCGATGCCGAGCGTCTGCAGTCGCCCTCTCCCCGGCCGCGCAACAGCTATGGGATCGGGTTGAACTACCGCAATCACGCAGAAGAATCCGGCATGCCGATTCCTCAGGCCCCGATGGTCTTCACCAAGTACACCTCGTGCATTTCTCCCCCCAACGCCGACGTTGAACTGCGAAGCGACTACGTCGACTTCGAAGGTGAACTCGTCGCCGTCATCGGCCAGCCCGGCAAAGACATTCCCTTGGACCAAGCGTGGAATCACGTCGCCGGACTCTGCATCGGACAGGACATCTCAGACCGCCCGGCCCAGTTCACCTCGTCTCCGCCGCATTTTAATCTGGGCAAGTCTTTCGACACCTTTGGCCCGATGGGTCCCGTCCTTGTTTCTCCGGACCTCCTTCCCGAGAACGCCAGCATGCAGCTCACAACCCAGGTCAACGACGAAGTCCGTCAGCATGACAGCACGGGAGATTTGATTTTCGACATCCCGGCTCTGATTCACTTCTTGTCCCACATCACATCCCTGACATCCGGCGACGTGATCTTCACCGGGACGCCAGGGGGTGTCGGCGTGGTGGAAGGCCGATTCCTGAAAGATGGCGACGTCATCACCACCACCATCGAGGGTCTGGGCCAAATGCGAAACCGCTGTGTCCGAGTCTCGGATCACCCCCGGGCGGACTTTGTGCCGGAACCCATTCGCAAGGCAGCCGGCAAATCCTAAGCGTCGGGTTTTAGGAAGAGACGGCGGGCTCTTCTTCTTCTGTGTGGCCATGGGTAATCAGAACGAGTTCCGTCGTCAGCAATTCGCGATCAGGCAGGTCTTGAAAACGCTTGGCCAAGCGCTCTCGGGGAATCGGCAGTTGGTCCGCAGAGCGTCGATCCT
>NHEP01000229.1 GCA_002171515.1 bacterium TMED88
GAAGAGCTCCTTGATGCCCTGGTGGAGCTGCTCGCCCTTGCTGCGCGATGAGGTTGTCATAGTGGGAGGTTCTCGTGAAAGATTGTGTGCGTGTCCCTTGGGGTGCTTATGGCCCTTGTCGGTGAGCGTGGGCTTGCCCGTGATGTCGTGCTTGCCCTCGATGTATTGGATGTTGCAGCTCTTCATGGCGAGGTGCATGACTTCGCTCTCCTCGCTCTCGCCCTGCGAGCGCGACTCGAAGAGGCGCACCGTGATGGCGGCCTTGGCCCTTGCGTCAACGCGGCTCACTTGCCGAAGCCACGCGTCCACCTTCTCGGTGTCCTTGGGAGCGACTGCACCTCCCACTCGCACTGAAATGCGAGGTTTGATGATGGTGATGTCCTCGATGGTGAGGTTGTGCTGCCTGGGTGCCCAGATCGCCATCTCCTGCGGCTTGGGGCGGATCTGAGTGCGTCCTCGGCTGTCAGCCCACTCAGGTACGAGCCGACGGTCGCCGAGCGGCTTGTTGGATCGGTACGGAGGTGCGCCGTCAATCCAATACCAAAACTCGCCACTGCGCTTGTCCTCAGCGAGGCTGATGAGCTCTGCTGTGCGCAGGTTCGCAGGGTTGTCGCCCTTGAGCACAAAGCACACGATCGTGTTCTGCTTCAGCATGTCCCAGAACTTGGACTGTCCGGACATCGGCTCGTCATCGGGCTCGTCGTCGTCGGCGTCGTGCTTCTGGGGCTTGCTGTTCGATCGAGATGCTCGAGCTGATGAGCTCCTTGGCGCTGGCGCGATGTCATCGAGGTTCGATGGTGTGGGCGCAGGTCCTCGCCAAGCGACAATCTGCGACACGTGGATGTTATCCCTCGTGACCTCGGGGTGTATAGTGTGCCGTAACCAGTAGCGGTCATTCTCTTTGCGGAGCACCTCGTACACGCCGTTGCGCAGCTTGAGCTTGGCTGCTTGGCCATTGGTCGAGCGAGGGCTCGACCAGTGTCGCACCAGCTGCCCTTCATCGAATGTCGCCTGCTTTCTCCCCAAATCATGCAGGTCCTTGTTCTTCGCCTTCACGCGTTCCGAGGCGGACTTGACGAGCTTTGCCGCTGACGTGATCGTCTTCTGCAGCAGCTTGACGTGCTCGGGCAACGTGACGTTGCTGACAGGTGCTGCGCCAGTGAGGGGCAGGTCGATGGCGAGGATAGGATCTCGCCCTCGCATCGCCATGAATGGGGTAATGTTGGTGCCCGGAATGGGGAGTCGCCGCATGCCGAACTCCACAAACTTGACGTACTTGTTCCAGTCATATTTGCGGGCCCCGGCGTCGTTGACACAGGTACGCAGCGTCTCCGTGATGAAGCGATTGCTTCGCTCTGTCTGGTTGCTCTGAGGATGGTAGGGTGGCGAGAACTGGAACTTGACCTCGAGCGCCTCCATGAGATCGCGCAGGGTCTTGTTCTTGAACTCGCTGCCGTTGTCCGTGAGCATGCAACGCGGTGCCCCTTCCTCCAGCAGGATCCGTCGGACGAACGCCGAGCACACCGTGTCGGCGTCCTTGATGTTGATCACCTCGATCCAGACAAAGTGAGTGAAGGGGTCGATCATGACCAGTAGGTACTTGTCGCTGCTGCCTGACTCCTGGTTGATGGGGCCCACCAGGTCCATGCACATCTGCGTGAAGGCCTGGGAATAATGACGCCCATGTAAAAGCCCTTGTCGTGTCGGGCAGCCGCCCTTGCCGAGCTGACACGCGTCACAGGTGCTGACGTAGTGTCTGATGTCCTCATACATCGCTGGCCAGAAGTAGCGACTCGCGATCTCGCGAAATGTTGCCTTTTCGCCTCGATGTACTCCCCAGATGCTGTTGTGGTGGTTGCGCATGATGGCGGTTCTCAGCTCCTCGGGTACGTACGGCCTCAAAGAGTCGTGCCCTTCATACGCCGCGGTCGTCTTGCGGCAGAGCACGTTCTCGTACATCTCCCACTGAGTGTGTGGATCTCGCTTCTTCGCAGGTACTGGCTGCTCGAGGCTCTCGAGGATCTCTTCGCACTCTTTGTCGCGCACTTGGGCTTTGCGCAGCTGCTCGAGGGTGATGAGCGTCGGCGTCTGCGTGAGCGGCGGGGTGAGCACATCGTCGTTCTCCTCGTCGTCCTCGTCACCGTCTTCCTCCATCACTGCGGCTCTTATTCCAGGTGCGAGCTCGCGATCATGTTGCCTGTCCTTCGCGAGCATCTCGATTGCCTCTGACTCTGAGAGCTTCGCGCTGTCCCACAGGTCGCCAGGCCACTCGAAGCGCGAGGCCTCGGAGTGGTGCTGCGGGTCGGTGGTGGCTTCGTGGGCACCGATGGATGCCGTTTGGGATGCCGTCCGGGACTTGTCTCGGGCGTGCGAACGCTGGTTCTTCGCCTCGAGGTGTTCGCGCTCTNCTTCTCGAGTNGCGCTGTTCTGCGCGATGCCTAGCACCATCGCCTTGGTGGTGCTGTACTGGTACTGTGGCTTCTGCGTCTTGCACTTCGTGCCCCATGACGCCTTCCAGCTGCGTTGGAGCAGAGGCATGTTGTCGGGCACGACAGCCGGCTTGTGTTGGCCGCGTAGGTTGCCCCATGGGCAGTTGATATCCTCGCTGAGGTGGAACTCGCTGGGCAGCTTGCTCTGCCACCATGCCTCTGCCTCGATGTGCATCTCGCCCTTGGACTCGAGCCAGAGGTGCGGCACGAGGAAGTGGTCCTCCGCCTTGCCCTTGGCCGNCAAGCTCCATGCTTCGGCATAGTCTACAACACGTCGTTGGCCGTTGCGCANTGTGGTTCGCCTGATGTTCTGGATGATGTATCCNTGCTTCTTGTTNGTGACCTTGAGGGTGGCTTTCTGTCCTTCGCCAAACTTGGGGTTGCTGAAGTCCTTCGGCTCGCTTGCCGTGACTTCGGGCTGNCNCGTCGTTGCCGAGCTCCGGACCGCCTCGTGCTTGTCGGCACGTTGCTCTCCGCAAGAATTCGTTGGGTGTGCTGCTCGCTCTTCTGAATCGCAAAAATTCCCCTGGGGTGGGTGATCCCTCCCTTCTTGAGGGCGATCGCTCGCGATCGAAATCTCGAATAGGCTTGTGAACTCACCGTTTTCCCGTTTTGTCTCCAGCTCAACGAGCAACATCTCGTGCTCCTTGTTCACCGTTTCGGGCGACGACTCGGCGGTGCGTGGCTCGCCCTGGTTCTCCTTTGGATTCCTCGACATGCAGTCTGCGATCTCCATGTAAAGTCCCTTTCTGTATTCTATCAGAAATTTGTGTTCGCTGAGTCTGAGAACCCAGCGCCCGAGCCTGCCCGATGGATCCTTCAAGCCCATCAGATAGGTAAGATTCCTGTGGTCCGTTTGCAGTACGACGCGTTGCCCATCCAAAAGGTGGTTGTGCGCCTCGAGAGTCGCGAGCACTGCGAGCAACTCGAGCTCCCTTGTGTCCCACTTCTGCTCATCCTTTGTTGTTTGTCGCGAGAANTAGGAGCAGACGCGTTCCTCGCCGTCAACCTTTTGNTACAGATAGCCGCCGACGCCTCTNTTTGAGCCGTCGGTGCACACGAAGATCGGTTGCTTGTAGTCGAGGTGATAGAGCCCTTTGCTGTGAATAACAAAGTATTTGAGCGCATCCCAGCACAGCGAATGNAGGCTGGTCCACTCGCTGTGTTCTCGCTGGGTGAGCTCATTGATGGGTGCGCACAGCCATGCACACTTTGGGATGTGGCGTCGGCAGAATTTGAAGAGGCCGACACCGGAACGGAGACGCGTCACGTCGACGGTGCCGTCCGTCTGCAGAGGGTAGGGCATCTCTGCGACAGCGCTCTTGTGGCGAGGGGTGATCTTGACTCCCTCNTCTGTCGAGATGTGCCCCAGGTACTCGACTTCCTCTTGTAGGAANCGCAGCTTCTTGGGTTTGATTGAGTGTCCTCTTGCACTGAGCTTTGCAAAAACCTCCTCCAGGTCTTGCATNTGTTGCGTCACGTCGGTGGACGCCACCACGAGGTCATCGACCATCGCAGCGCAGCAGCGCCACAGCGAATCGCCCATGGTGTGGTTGATGCATCGCTGAAACTCAGCTGTCGCATTTATGAANCCCATAACAAGCCTGTTGTAACACCAGGTTCCCAACGGGGTNACGAATGAAAANTACTTCCGCATCCGTTCTGAGATGAGGCACTGGTGAAAACCCCATCTCAGGTCAGCGACAGTGCGACATGTTCGACCAGCGAGCCATGCGACACACATGTCGCANGANGGTGGTTCGAATGTNTCATGTCGAATCAGCTTGTTGAGCTCGCGATAGTCGACCACNAGCCGCCANTCACGAGGCTCCGAGTGCGGCTTCGGCACGATGAGAGCCGGGGCTGCCCACTCGGATGTGCTCGGCGATATGAGGCCCTGCTCCTCGAAGTCTTTGAGCAGTNCTTTGAGGGCCTCCATCTTTTTGGGTGAGAATCGATATGGTTGCCTTCTGATAGGTTTTTGATCGCTCAGGTCCATGTCGAGGACTACTCCGTGCACTGATCGGAGCTTGCCGTCAAAGAGGACCCAGTGNCGGTAGACGAGATCCTCCAGANCGGGACGCAGATGAGCATACTTGAGAGGGAGCTGGTCGAGCTGCATCTCTGTGNAGACCTTGGCCAGGTTCTCCTCGCTTCGCTCTGTGTGATACTTCTCGCCCTCCTTCAGGTACGGACCGTACCAGTTCGGCTGCTCCTCCTGCAGCTTGGCGTTGGCGTCTCGTCGTGTGTACTCCTCTACGCCGATGTCTCTGACGTGCTTGCCTTGTGGTCCGCGGCTGGTCGAGACTTTTGAGACATGTAGGTCGCGATGAGGCCATTTGTCATGCTCTGCCATGGCCCACTCCTCCTTGATCGCTCGCTCGAGTTCTCGCTGTGTTTCGCCGCGTCGTAGGTGCCACTGCTTCTTGGTCTCCGAGGCCGTCGGTGGGAGCGAAATCTTGAGCCACGGCTGCCGTTCCAGCTGCTCGCCCACCTTGTCCCACTGGGCGCCTTTAGGTTGCCACCCATAGGCAGGATGGAACTCCCACTCGCCATGGGTGCCCAGATCAGCGACCCAGCCAAGCGAATTGCCCTCGCTGCCCTTGGCCGTCGGGTTGGTGAGCCGTATGTCCGTCTCTCCTTGTCGGCACTCGTTGACTCCGTCGTTGTTCGGCAGCTGCATCAGGAGAGACACGCGTCGAGCGAGTTCCTCTTCGAGCTGCCTCTGCTTGATCCCCTCGAGAGCAGCTAGACAGAGCTGCTTCGCGAAGGGTGGTGGCACCATGTTCGCGATGGCTCGCTTGCGGAATTGCTCGCCCGTGGAGTTCGGGAACATCACGGGCAGCGTCCGGCTCGGCTTGCCCTCGGTAACGGGGAAGCCCTGCTGGTTCGCCTTGTCCTTCCAGTCGAGCAGGTGCCCTGTGTGGAAGGTCGACATGCTCTTCGCCCCTGCATAGTGAGCTCCTCCTGTGACATTGAAGCTCGCGCAATGAGTTGACTTGTGCCCATTCCACGCGTCCTTCTGCATGAGAGGTGCGTCGGCAGGCCAGCCCTTGACCGGCCCGAGCACGTCGTGAAGCGTCGGCTGCTCGCCGCTGTAGCGAGCGATGTTGAGGTGCTGGTTCGCCATGATGAGTCGCTTTCTGTCTTGACACAGCTCGCAATGTTGTCTCATCTTGATGACCTCTGTGTACTTCGCGAAGCCCTTCAGGTGCGGGTAGAGCGGCGGGACGTTCTCCAAGGTCCACGAGGCCGGGCTGATCGCCTCCAACAGGCCGATGACCCAGCGTGTCTCCCGCTCGGCTTCTTCTAGATCTCGATTGGTGCCATTCTGAGTCGATGCTTTGACACATGGTGGCGATGCATGCACCCACAACTTGTTCCAGTGTCGCTGAGGTAAGTGCTTCTCGATGAGTCGCATTGTGTCGCCGTATGATGAGATGTTGTGCGTCACTGCAGGTACTTCGGGATGAGAAAGTCGGTGAGCTTGTACGGTGAGCTCATCGGCGTCTACTGCGAGAGCACAGAGTAGAGTGAACTTGCCCTGCTGCCTCACATGCCCAAAGCTCATTCCTCCTACTCCTGCATACAGGTCGATGAAGGGAATAACGTAGGGGTCGTCGAAAACCGCTGGGTCTATGCTGTTGACTTGGTACTTCCCGCTCAGGACTTGTTTCAGAGACGCGTTGTCGATCACGGTACGATTCTCATTGGCGCGCTGCGCGCCCTTGGACTCGAATTTGGCGACAAATTGTTGGTTTGGTTTCGCGATCTCTTTGTTGCTGGTAGCTGGAGGTGTCGACCCTCCCTTCTTGTTGGGCGGACCGTCCCGGTACGTCATCGGTTGGACTCCCGGCATGGCGGTGCCGTCGTCAATCTCGTCGTCGGAGTCGCCGCCGGCGCCGGTGCGCCTGACTTGCGCTGCATCGAACTTGACTCGCTTGCTGTTTTCCTCTGGTGTAGGATCGCCATATTTGTCGAGATCGAAGAGCTCGCTGATCGACTGGCCGTAGTCGCCGTCGTTCGGTGCCGACGAGGTCTCTCCTGCGTCGGTCTGGCGGAGATGTCGTAGCTGACGCACGGCCTCCTTCTTGGTGATGTCGCGCAATTCCTCGCTCATCTCGCCATACATCTGAGCCCCTAGCTGATGATCTGTCTCCAGCTCGCTCAGGTTCTTCGACTCGCGCATGTCTATCAGGTTCGCCTCTGCCATCTCGTCCGACTGCAGGAAGCCGATGCATGCCGATGAGTTGTTCTTCACCTGCATGACGACGTATCCGTCGTCGTCGGTTTGGTAAAGCCCTGTGTCCTGCATCGCGATTCTTGGGTCTATTCCCACTGGTTCAGGTGTGAACACCTGGTTCGCGATGGGTTGCCCATGTCGCATGAGGCGCATGGTGGCGAGCTGCTCGGTGCCGCAGCTCAGCGTGCACGCCACGCTGACGAGGCAGAGCACTGCAGCGGCCGCCTTGGCCAGCAGAGAGGCCCATCTCTTGGGGAATGGGATTCGCACTGCTGCGCTCTGCTCTGCGAGCTCCTTCTTGGCGCTCGCTGACTTCGCCATGTCGCTCTCCAACTCCTTCACCAGCGCCTTGAGGCTGGTCCCACCGCGGCTCTTGCTGCGTTGCTTGCCGAGAATGTCCGTCTCCCAGCTCAGCTGCCGCTTCTTGTCCTCCTTGACGCGGCGGTTGAGGAGCTCCTTGATCTCGCGCTTGGAGATGTCTTTGGTGTTGGCCAACTTGGTGTCGATCCCTTCAGGCTCGAGCTCTGATGATGTTGTTTGCATCGATCGCACTGAGGCTGACATCTCGCCCGGGATGTCGTACGTGATCGGCATCACCATCGGACCGTGGCCGTCGGCGGGGAGCTCGATGCGTAGCCGCTCGTTGTTGGTCAGGCTGAAGTTGGGGCTCGCATTGAGCTGGCGCAGGGTGGGGTGTCCCACCAGCGCGAATGCATCGCCTGTGCTGCCCTTCTCGAGCAGCGAGAGGGTGAGCGGCAGAGGTCGTTGGTTGACCGTGAAGAGGACTCGGATCCGCCCGATAATCTTGCACACGGATGCCCCGTCTACGCCCTTGACGGCTCCGGGCTCCGTGAACTTGTGCATGTCGATGATCGCGCCTGATGCGAGCAGTCGAGGTATGTGCTCCTCGCATATGGCGCCTGCGCATGAGCAGCAGCAGTCGAGCGCTAGGTACACTTGCTTGTCGCCGAGCCCGACGAGGATGTACGGCTGCTGCTCACACTTCTTGACGCCGTCGGCCAAAGAGCGGAGGTACTTGAGCTCGTCTTCTGATGCTCGCATGGCCTCTCGCATCTTCTTGGCGCCTCCTTCGCGAAGGCTGAGTATGGTCGCCTGCTGCTTGATCTCGAGCTGCTCCTCTGGTGCGAGCATGCGAATTGACTTGATCGGTTCCTCGTCCTTCAGCTTGCCCGAGCTGCCGGAGAGCTCCAGCCACTCCTCCCATGACGGAGGAGGCTTCTCGTGCTCCGAGGTCTGAGCGCACAGGTACTCGATCTGCGCCTGCTCCTTCTGCATCGCGAGCTCGCGCTCGAGCTCTTGCAGTTGGTTCTCGATGAGGCTCTCACACTCGGCCTGGGCGATCTCATCGGCCGCCGTCGCACTGAGGTGGTATCCGTTCTTCTCATCGGTCTTGGACGCGTCATCGGGCTGTTGCTGCGGCCCGGGCTGCTGGCCCGCGTGGTTGGTGAGCGACAGAATGCGCGCGCTCTCGAACTGCGCGCTTTCTTTCTCGCGCTCGATCTCCTTGGGGTCGCTGAGACTCTCGCTGAGCGCAGTTGCGAGCTCGAGCTGCTCGCTGGGGCTCAGCTTGCTCTCCTCACTATCGGGTGCGTGAGCTGCGTCGGCCGGGGCCTCGGCCTGCCCCTCGGGGAGGTTTGAGTACTCAAGCATTGACTCCAGGCAGGCGCTCTCGAGTTGCTCGCGCTCCTTCTCGAGAGCTAGTTCCTCTTGCTTGCTCGAGACCATGCTCTTCGCCACAGCGCGCTCGATGTGCTGCTGGTCGAACGGTGCCACCGCGTTGAGAGCGTGGTCCTTGTAGCTCATCGGCTGGCCCGAGCTGGCGTGTCCGT
This sequence comes from bacterium TMED88, assembly GCA_002171515.1. Lineage (GTDB taxonomy): Bacteria > Myxococcota_A > UBA9160 > UBA9160 > UBA4427 > TMED88. The sequence goes on from NHEP01000229.1 coordinate 8,583, forward strand.
CTGTGGTTTTGACCATGCCCTTCGAGCGAGACTTCGAGACCATCACCCAGTGCTGCTGCGCAGGGTTCTCGAGGTGCGCGATGGCGCTGGGTTTCGAGCTCGAGGTGGTTTTGTCGACCAGGGCAGGTGTCGGCGTGTCCGCCGTGCCCTTGCTTTTCGACGCCTTGGTCTTGCCCGTACCGGACGCCTTGCTCTTGATGACGGGCATGCGGAGGTCCGAGCTGAACTGCTGCGCGATCTCGAGGATGCGCGCCTGCTCCTGCTGGTTGGGCATGTTCAGCTTC
>NHEP01000230.1 GCA_002171515.1 bacterium TMED88
AGCTCTTCGACGATCTCATGCCGATGGCGCGCCGCTCTCGAAACGGTGGCGAGACAGATAGCGACCGCTTCATAAAGACCACGCGTCAACGACAGCAGCCCTTGAAGGAACGCTGGCGCTTCCTGATCGAAGGCAGCGTGCAAGGAGTGGGATTCAGAAACAGTTGCCGGAGACGAGCCCTCGACCTCGAACTTTGCGGCTGGGTTCGAAACCTCAAGGACGGGAGAGTGGAGGTTCAGGCTGAAGGAGGCGAAATTGCTCTCAACGAATTTCGTCTGTGGTGTGAGCGTGGTCCAAGCACTGCAACCGTCAAAAGGGTGCTGCTCTCGAAAATGCCCGTGACTGGCAATGACTGGTTTGACGTTCGCACTTAACAAGAACCAGCCAGCAAGGATCTGCAGCAGCCAAACACATCAGCCAACTCAATCAACAGCGCACTGATCCACACCATGGGCAACGAACGTCAGCTCTGGTTGCTTCGACACGGAGCCACTGAATGGGCCAAAAACGGACGACATACAGGCAGCACCGATCTTCCTTTGCTGCCTGAGGGGGAAGAAGAGGCGCGACAGCTTGCGCCTGCACTCACGTCCCATCGGTTTGCAGCCGTGTTTAGTTCACCACTTCAACGGGCAACACGCACCTGTGAGTTGGGCGGCCTTGGCCAACAACGACGTGTCCTGGAAACCTTGCGCGAGTGGGATTACGGCGATTACGAAGGGATCACGACCCACGAGATACAAAAGAGCATTCCGAACTGGACGGTCTGGAGCCATGGCTGCCCCAATGGCGAAGATGCGAAAGCCGTACAACAACGCTGCGAACAAACCATTGCCATCGCGTTAGCGGAGCCGGGGGAGGGGGATGTTGCCCTTTTTGCCCATGGACACTTGCTTCGCTCCTTGACAGGCACCTGGTTGGGACTCGGTGCCACAGGTGGGCGGCTGTTCAAGCTCGACACAGGAAGCATCTGCATCCTGGGCTTCGAGCGAGGGCAGCGCGCGATCGCCTGCTGGAATGCCCCCACCAACGGCTTGTTTTAAGTGACAACCACCCTGAACTCACAAGTGTTTTTTTCGGGATTAGTCAAGATCTAATTCCAGCAAGGGGGCTACAGACAGGAAGGACAAGCACCACTCCCGTGACCCGGGCAGTCCATGCATTCACTCAAGCCTCTGCCTTGAGCAAAAACTTGACCCACTGAGACCCCAACCTGAGAACTTGCCAAGCAGTTCAGACAGACCAGTGAGTATTCACCATCTCTCCTCCGCTGCCAGCCCCCTGAAGGGGACAAGGCCACCAACAGTCCTAAGCGTGAAGGCCATGGAAGGGGCTGTTCGTCCAAGCAGAGCAGGAGTCGCTAGAGATCCACGGGTGAACACGATGTTTCAGATCGCCAAGATCGATGACGGAGGATTCTTCTGGGTGAATGGGGATCAAGTGACAGACGTGGTCAAGTGACTCGATGAACGACCACTTGCCGCTCATTCGTTACGCCATCTGATAACAAGTGCTCAAGCCATCTGTGTCACTAGCTCTGACTATCGACCTTCACTTGGCTTGGATGAGTAAGCACCCGGTTTGGATGACTTGGTGGCGCATAGGGATAGGCCGCTCCTGGAAAGGGCGGCTTTTTTATGCCCACAGGTGTACTGCATCATCGGTAACGCTGTCTTGAAACAAGAGGACACCTCAATCGTGCTTTTGACTCTCACGCAGGTCTCTTGCTTGATTTAACTGAATAGGCCGTCGATTGAGGGAGACAAACTTATTAGCTGGTTGGATTACAATGAAGTTCGTTCCTGTTGAGCCACAGGCCGTCGCTTGTGGCTTTTTCATGACTTAAACCAACACCTGATCCTGTTGACTTGCTTGGCACTCTCTTTTGACAACAAATAGAGCAAGTTCGCTTCAGATTGAAAATCAATCCGAGGAAGACATAGACGACCTTGAAAAGACCAGACAGATACTTATCTACAATCAATGAATCGACGGACCATCAGCCAATGACTTTCAATAGAAGCCTTGATGGCTAATTGTAATGATGACAAAATCTAGTCACTGAATCAACCTCTTTAAGCCCTAACCTCTTCAGTGTTGATTCAGCTGAAGCTTCATTGTCACTTGCATGGATTGCGCACGTCTCTCTGTAGTGTCTCTCTTCATTTGCTTTCTCCATGAAAACAATTGTTTGACAGGCAACAATGACCAGAACCACCCCGCCAACACCAGTAAAAATACTAAGTAAATAATTCTGCATGTCCTAGAGCTATCCGTAGGCATGTTGCATGTTATGCCAAAAGAATTGCTTAGCCGAGTGACGTGTCACTGCATTCACAACATCACTGCATCATCGTTTGCCCTTTAGCCGAGATCCTTCCTCCACCTTCCACTTGATCCATACTTCGATCTACAGCACTTCAATTTCTCAAAGCCAATGACTTCAGATTGCACAAGGTCAACATTCAAAACCAACCTTGGCTTCCTTTGACTTGGACCTGGCTTCAAGCCTTTACCGTCCTGATTAGCTGGTTGAATAACAACTGAAGCTCAATCCTATTGAGCCACATGCCGGCGCTGGTCGCTTAGTGATAGCTGAGCACCTTCACAAACCAACGCGAGGAATCACTGCGAGAAGGCGCAGAACAACAAGCTCCACCGCAGCTTGCTGAACCCTGGCACCATTCCTACGACAACAAGAAGGGCTGGGGTGATGCACAGTTGTATTGACATGGATACAAACATGCAGTCGTTAATCTGCTCACCTCAGGGGGATGGAGACACCTAGCCAAAAAACAGAAGCACAGCAATGCAATGCAGCCGTTTTCACTCAAAAGCAGCAGAAAGATAGGAATTAATACTGTATCTTTTGATACCAAGCGTTGCCTAAGATTCGCTTGGACCTGCGATGGGGACCATCGTTATCCATGGGGAGCAGGTCTACCAACACATCAATTGAGACGCAACGCAAACAGGTAGAAACCTAAACCTTTGCGAGTAATAGCTTAAGAGCCAAGAATGAACAGGTGCTGAGGTCTACGGAGGGCGCAAACAGTCAACGCATGGTTAGCCACTCAGGCGACTCCTTGGCGCATGCCGTGCCATCGGTATTCAGCGGTACCCCCTGAAATCAACTGTGCGTACGGGGATTGAACAGAGCTAATCCCTACGTCGGCGCTTTCTCACCTGAGCTTTCAAGTCTTGGCCTGGTACTGGCCAGCCCATCCCTATGAGCATTCACTCTTAAATTGAAAATGCTTTTACATCCCCAGCAGATGTTCGGAGTCATCACCGGGATGGACATCGTCTTTGGCACAGAATTCAAGATCGTGTTCTTTGCCGTTGCAATCGCCTGGATCATCTACTCCTGGGACAAAACAGATGGAGGCATCGGGTTTTGATGGGTTCCATCAGACCCTGCCTTGCCAAACTTGCTGCCCTCAACCTGAGCATTTCGCGGAACTTGCCTGACTGACCCTGCCTCGTCCGCTATCAGTCCACAAGAAAGGCTGGTGGCTGACGGTTAGAACACCTGGATCAGTGGAGATGACGTCACGCCTGTGGTCAGGTCCCATAGTCGCTCAATAGGTATGGATCACCATGCACATTTCCACGCCTCGAGCCATCTTGGTATGAATCCATGGGTCGTTGGGAGCCCAGGCTTTATTGGAGAGAAGAGAACGGTTAGCGGAGAACCACCGTTCTTTTTTTATGAGTCGCTCATCCGCACGAGAAACATTTGGAAAGACTCTCTCAGCCTTTACTCATCTCTGCTGCGCTCTATCAAGCCATAGTCAGGGAGCGAAAAGCAAGTGACACGGTGGGAGGCCTAAGCAACCTCCCATTTTTATGGCTCAGAGGTGATCAAGACACTCACCCCTTCCGATCACTGCACCAACTGCTACCAAAGTCCTGACACCATTGGTTCGCTTGCTCCTAGCTGTTGGCCGCAAGCAGAGATACTGACTTGAAATACACTTAAGTCCAATAAAAAGTGTCTTTTAGCAAGCTATTCATTCATGAATTTTGCATCATTACTGGAGGTGCATTCCTACTATTCATTGAAAAAACGATTTTACATAGCATAATCAAAACCAGAGATGATCAAATGTGCCCTTATCTATCACGAGTGAGATNGGGGTAAAATTATTGAACAAGATGGCTACCGCTCCAGCCTGGCCCACAGTGTTGACNAGGCATTCCTCAACACTCTCAAAGGGAAAGTCACACGTGTCATCAGATTCAGACCTAAGAGCACAGGCTTTAATGCTTCGTGCATTCCTGCTCAGCTTCAACAAACATGAATCCNGGGAGGGNCTGCCGTTAATGTCTAAAAACTGTTGTTTAACAACTGGTGCAGCTGCTTCAATGCCACACAGGCAGTGTGTCTGAGCGGTGATGAATTGGCGNGTGCTGTTGGTGGTTGGGTTGGTGNGGNTGGTNTTGCTTGGNCTTGGTGCTAACTGGTGGTGGTGGCAGTAGTAGTCGCGTTTGAGATTGAAGCGAATGCTGGGGCTTGAGCCCGAATACGATCAATCTGGAATTTTGTTTTTCCGCTGAACAATGAGCGACACCACGCTCTGGGCTGAGCTGCTCGCCTANGGCACCGGCATCGGCCTCTCCCCAATCCACATTGCTGTTTTGTTGTTGCTTCTCCTAGGACCGCAGCCATTGCGTCGCGGTGGCTGGTTCGTAGCGGGATGGGTGATCACCACGATGGCGACATCAGCTCTTTTGGTGACCGTGGGACATTCGCTGGTGCTGGACATGACGCAAGGCTCCCATCACCGCACCGGCTTAGATCTGCTCGCTGGTGGGGCCTTAATTGCCGTTGGCGGCAGGGAATTNCTGCGCTCNTTGACCNNTGGAGACACCCCCCCNGCNTGGANCTCAAGCGTGGATCGCTTTGTGAACATGCCCCTNCCACTGCTTGTCTTNTTGGGTGCNGTNGCGGAGGTGGCGAGTCCNGATGATCTCGTGCTCTTCGCNAAATCAGCAGGNGTTGTCTTGGCGGCTCAACTGCCCACATGGCAAGAACTGATTGGTCTTTTGGCCTTCACNATCGGAGCAAGCCTGTTGCTGCTCACCCCCCTGATCGCCGTTGCGGTTGGTCGCGACAAGGTTGTGCCTGTCTTAGAACGCGGCAAAGAATTGCTATTTGCACGAGGCGAGCTTGTTGTAGCGGCCGTGAGTATTGGAATTGGGGGTTATCTTGGCTGGCAAGGGATCAATGGACTCACCATGACCTAAGCATTAGGTGATAGAACTAAAGGAACTTTGTTCCACTGATTCGATTCAATAGATCCAAGCTTNAATTGCATAATCACAATGAACTGGATTGAAGGCAAGAAAANAGTACTTCTACGCTTTTGATTTCAGATTCAACATCGATCAACATCAGGAGAAAGGAGTGATGATCACTCCTCTCGACTACACAGAAGTTGTTTTCGATGCGTTCAAAGCCCCTGTTGCTGACGGATGATCCAAGCTGATGCAGCTTGCTGCTGCTTCCAGGCCACTAAAAGGTTTTTAGCGATCGCTTGCAGCTCCTCCACATCCTTCGAACCATCAATCTCTCTTGAAAACTTTTCGATTTCGAACATTTGCCCGATAGACAAAGCAATTGGATCCATGGGTCTTATTGCTTGGCGAGCTGAAGGTAACTCGTAAGACACTCAAGTGCAAATCAATCAGGTAGTAATTGCAACCGATTTGACGATTGCATGCTCATCTCACTACATTTCACTTATTACAGATCATTGCCTCATAGCCCTTATACCTTTAATTGAAACCACTTATTAGTCTAGAAAGCATTGTCATGCCTGGACTCGATGCACTTCTCCTGGAAACAACACCTAGAACTTTCCAGAAAAGTATCTAACAGTGCAGACGCCCATCAAGGAGTTGCTCTCGCTCTGATGGGTATTGGCTTATCGATACTGGCCAAGGATTTATTGGCTGCCGAGCTGCTCCATCATTCCAATACACACACACCAACAAAGAACTAACCCTTCCTTCCTCTGTTTGTCCGATTGTTGGTCATAGCTTGGACGTTGTTCACAGAATCTCTTCTCAGAGAAAGTTCAGCGAGTGAGCTGGAGAGAGCAAGGCTTGAGCTTGGCCTATGCCGGGTGTCAGAAGCAAGANTGAAAGAACCACGCCGCTCCTTTCACTACCAATCCGTTCCACCTGATTGTCCTGACTATGGCCATAGCAGCTGCGGAGATCGATAGGGGTCCGTCCTCCTTCCGGCCTATGGGTGCAAGTGGACTCTGATCTGGATCAAGTGACTCAAGCTTTTTTCATGTCTGCCAAACGAAGGTTTTTGTTTNCCCACTGACACTGATCAACCCCATACCCAAATCGGGTATGAAGGAAATGCTGAGAGCAAACGCCGCGGGAGGCGTCATTGTTTGTGACTTCAGTGACCAGACGAATGGAGATCAAAGATCCAATCGAGAAGGCATGATCAAAGAGTCCAAGCAGCCTTAATCTCCGAAAACTTCTTATGAAGAGACCCAGAAGGAAATACAGTGTCAATGGATACACAACGTATCAAAGAAAGGGCATAGGTTTACAAGATTGTTCATCATGCTTTGATTCACGATGGATCCAAACACCTCAACTTCCGTCAAAGCTCAAAATGGTCAACTCATGNATTTGGCCTTAGAAGTCGTTAACCAATCGATTGAATCGCGCCAGACTCTGGATCATAATAAAGACTTCCCACATGGCTTTCAAGGTATTGCCTTGCATCCCGTTTGCGCCTTATAGCCTGGATCAAAACAAACCGACAACTTACCCAGCAATCAGCAGAAAGCCAACGGAATATCCCAATTTTTTAGCTTCAACAATGCATCTAGCTCACCAGCATTTCTTTGCCCCAATAAAGATCTCATGATCACCAATATCGAGTTCCATTTTGGTGCGTTTAAGCCAACCAACATCTACCACTGAAAAGGAAAATTCCATACAGCAGGAGACTCAATTAAAACTTGCCAGTTCGTTGATCCAAGCCCATTCAAGTGACTTAATTACGATGTAAAAACACCATCAAAACGAACCAAAAACTCAAGAAGCCCACTTTTGAACTTAATAGTATCACTAAACTTTCGACGCAAACAACATCACTCTGTTCCACATCCTTCGAGTGATCGACACCAAGGTTCAAGACTTTCACCCCCAATAATTGAACTTTGCCTTAAATGCAGCAAAACAGAAAGGCAAAACCAATCTATTATGCGATTTATTTCCTACGCCAAACAACACATGAGGCCATAGGCACCTCATCCGACAGATTGACACCCGAGAGCATACCTAACAAGATAAAGCCAAGTAGGTATTATTACTCCTTAGAAGAATTATGTAGTTTCCGATGCCGAGGACGAGAATACCCACTATTAAATTAATGAAAACCACAGGAGTAGCCATGAACTTTACAGTTCCCGCAGTCTCAATTGGTATCACCACATACACATTATTCCATCTTTGCTTTTCACACATCATGCAATAACAGCTACACATTTAAAACCATTCTCTTAACATCAACCGCTTGCGCTTATCGGCACAAGCGGTATTTAGCGCATACAACGAAACAACATCAAGCAAGAATTCAACAACTAGGACCCTTGACCCATTCCTGGTAAGCAAATAAACCTAGGCACTAATTATATCGTAACCATTTACTTGCCAGCAAAGGAAAATCATTGTAATCATTTTCTACTTGGGACAAGACAATGAGAGCATTCAAAAATGAACACACCTGCAAATCCATCACAGAGCGATGGGATGCCGTCGATGCTTACCTTGAGTGCGTCACAAGTTGTGGCCTAAAAGATGGGGTTTGCGTGACGATGTGCATCACCAAGCATCTTGAGCCTGGTACCGCTTTAGAAAACAGAGAGTAGCAGCATTGAATACAGCCACGCGTTAATACTTAAGTTAATGCCCTCGTTGACTTTTGAACGGGGTTCTACTTCAGGACTCCAATCCATTCCAGCAACCAGGGCTAACAAGGCATGGAGAAATAACGACGTCAATCGATTCACCACAAACAACACCTTTACCGATCGGCGATACTTAACCCTTACACTGAGGGATCGTATCTATTATCACTTAAGTTTCGTCTTCTCGAGGAGAATGACCTTTGGATTAGCACTTCTGTCAAAACTGTCAGAAACAAGTGTTTCAGCCTGAAGAGATTGTGAGCATCTTCCAGACTAAAAAATCTTTACCAGACTTATTGCCCCTAAGAAGTCTTATATTTCATTAACCTAGAATTACCCGAAAAGCATGAGATACAAACAATGCTTTTAATTTTTCGCCGTCATCCTTCTGAGAATTCTACCAAGCATCAACCTTCATCCGATCAGATACAAGGTAGCTATGGCTCAGAGCTTGGACAGGAGGAGGGATCTCATCCAAACCTTAAAACCTCCACTTTTCAAATGAATGTCTCTGCACACAGTCTCTTTGCTGTCATTCATTCCTGAGCGCCCGCGACCAGCGTTTCACCGCATCGGCTGATGACGGTCGTCCCGCAATCCAGACAGCCTCTTGAGCCCGGCTGACAGCGACATAGGCCAACTGCCGTCTCAGAACAAGATCCTTCGGCCAAAACACGTCATCGGCGACAAACACCTCTCCAAAACTGCTGCCTTGGCTGCGATGAAC
>NHEP01000231.1 GCA_002171515.1 bacterium TMED88
CCGCCCGCCACACCCCCACCGCCTACGGTCAGATCGTTCCAACCTAAGTCGTCGGCCACGATCATGACGATATTCGGCGGTCGATCACCTCGGTCGGGGCTCTTAAAGTCTGCGCCGGCCGCCCACTGCACTTCTTGCTCGGGACCCACCGGGCCCGACGCCCGCACCATGAAGCCAATTGCGCCGAGTGCGAGCTCCATCCGATTCACATACAGGACAACCAAAACCAAAGCCAAACCCGCAACGACGGCGGTCGTCCACTTTATCCACGGCCTCATTCGCCCCCTCCGATCTTTCGGACCCGCTGAATCAATCTTTCTGCTATTGTCACTCTGCATGACAATACCCAATTCGAGTGACCAAACAAGCGACGGACGACGTGTACGCTCGCTCAAAACCCGAACCTCCGTCGCGGAGGCCATGCTGGACTGCCTCGAAAGCGGCGTGCTGCGCCCCTCGGCGCGAGAGGTCGCTCAGCGCGCAGGGGTTTCCACCCGTGCAGTCTTCCGACACTTCGAAAACATGGAAAAGCTCTTTGACGAAGCCGCTCAAATCCAGCTCCAGCGCATCATCCCCAACCTACCGCCCTGGCCAACAGGAGGCTCTTTGGAATCCCGAATCGCGGGCGTAGTCAAGCGAGTGACTGAAGGCCTCGAACGGGCTCGACCTGTTCGTCAGGCCGCTCTTCTCTACGAACCTTTCTCCCCGGTCATTCGAGAACAGCAAAAGCGAGTTCGCCGTCAAGTCCGCGACGGGCTTCATCAGACGTTTATGACTGACCTCGACCCCCTGAGTGACTCTGCCCGTCATCGAAGAATCTCAATTATGCGCTCGATTCTCTCCGATCGGTACTGGGAGGAGCTTCGAGGACAAGAGAAGCTTTCAAAAGCCGCGGCAAGAGAAAGCATCCGCACTCTCCTGTTTCGCCTCATGCAAGACTGATCCGCTGGGCCCTCCGAGTCAGCCGCACGGAGACTTCCGTGACTTGCCAACCCCTTAAAACCAAGGAAACGAGGGCGAGGAACCCATGAGCTCGAAATCTCTCTATCTCGGAATGCGTGCGGGCGACCTCGAGGGCAAACCGTACAGCCACCACTGGAACCCATCGATGGCTCCCCTTCAACCCCAAGTCCGAGAAGCGCTCCTTCACGGCCCGGAGGCAGAAGAACTGGCCCTTCCCCTCAATGAGGCCCATCGCTTATTGGAAGCCGGCCCACTTCCCCTGGAAAATGGCTACACGGAGCGAGCGTCGGGAGAATTTTTTGTCGCCGTCGAAACCCAGATGCCCTCAGTGACCGGTGCCATGTTCGAATGGTGGATGGGCTGGCATACCGGCGAGCCTCAGCGCTACAAGCTTTGGCACCCGAGAGCGCATCTAGACAACGGCACCCGCGAGGGCCACAGCGACAATCCCCAGCTTTCTGATCGCGACAAATACCTGACCACGCATTTCGTCACCGAGTATGTCGGGCGGAAGTGCCAGCGGATCACGATCCACTTCAGCCCAGCCGAAGGTTGGTTTCCCCCGTCCACTCAACTCGACGCCCACGGCACCACGGCCTTGGTCTGCGGCACAGTCCACCTGCGGAGCCCTCGAATCAAAATTGCCCATTTGATCCATCAAATTCGAGAGGACCCTCATTCCGGAACCGTCATGCGGAGTCGATTCTGGCTGGGCCCTCCAGAATGGAGAGGGATATCGCGCGAGCACTGGCTGAGTCGCACCCTGGGTCGCGCCGGGGCAATGAGACGTCAGCACGGCGGGGACTTGGGACGAGACATGCTGGTTCACTGTGGCATGGAAATGAACCATCTCGGCTCCTTTCTTCCAGCACTGTATGCCGACTACCACGACTAAGTTGACTCGGGCATCACATCACAGTGTCAACGGTGGTATCGTCACCGGACTGATTGACCTCAATTCAACCGTTCAAAGAAAGGCACACACTATGAGGACCTTCGCTGCGCTGATCAGCCTTCTTTTTCTTCTCACAGCGACCCACGCTGGCGCACAGGACATCAANTTCGGGAAGGGTGCNTTCGATGCGAATTTTGAAATCGATTCCACCTTCACCGTGGATGGAAAGACCTTTGAGGTCTCAGCNTCCGGGGAAGCCGGTCCGTANGGGCGGGTCTACCTCTCGTACGTGTTCACAGACAAGCANGGTCACGGANATCGCGGCGAGTTCACNGNGTTCGCGTGGACTCAAAAGGGAGAAGATGTCGTCACCGCGACGATCCAAGGCGTNTACCANAAAGANGGNAANATNTTTCGNCTCTANTCCNTCGACAACGTCTCCAATGGCAAGTTCAACATCGNNTCNGGCGAGGCCGATTTNGTNGCNAANACCATGAAGTTCAAGGTCTCCGAGCTGAACGTCCCCTAGCGACAGCCCGATCCGGAATACCTCGAATCAACTTTTCAAACCGTCGCCCCCCTCTGGACCTCCCGAGGGGGGCGACGTTGTCCCTGAAATCCCGATATACTCCGCCGCCGGAGTCGACGGTGGGCCTCGCGCGCAATTGCTCCCCGCTGCCCGACGCCCGATGGAAGACTCGTTCAACGGAGTTCGGTCAAGATCAACTGGCCGAGTTTCGAACCGGGTTCGCTTGGAACCCCACGTAAGGAAGGAAATCTGTATGGCTCAGTCATCCGAAGCGCTCGAAACCTTTCGCGCGGAAGCCAAGTCATGGCTTGCCGAGAATTTCCCCCCCTCCCTGGCGGGCCAAGCTGGAGCTGTGCTCCGCGCAGAGTCCGTCGATCGATCGAACCCCGATCTAGACGTTTGGATTAAGCGGCTCGGTGAAAAGGGCTGGGGCACGCCGACCTGGCCGGCTGAATACGGAGGCGGTGGCCTCTCTCAACTTGAGGCGCAAGTCCTCAACCAGGAAATTGACGCCATCGGGGCCTTCAATCCGCTGATTGTGACCGCCGGAATGGGCATCACGATGGTCGGCCCCACCATTCTGGAATACGGAACCGAAGAGCAAAAGAAACGACATATTCCGAAAATTTGTCTGGGCACCACATTTTGGTCCCTTGGCTACTCAGAGCCCAATGCGGGAAGCGATTTGGCGTCGCTTCAGTGCCGCGCTGAGGACATGGGGGATCACTGGCGACTGAACGGCCAGAAGACGTGGACCTCTGGCGCGGACGTATCAGATTGGTGCGGTGTGCTCTGCCGCACCGATATGGACGCTCCGAAACGAGACGGCATCAGCTTCATCATGATCGACATGAATCAGAGCGAGATTGAAACTCGACCGATTCGATTGATCGCCGGCGCCTCACCCTTCTGTGAAACCTTCTTCAACAATGCCCGGGCAAAAAAAGATGACCTCCTAGGCGACCTCAACGCAGGTTGGACCGTTGGGAAGAGACTTCTCCAACACGAACGGCAGAGCCAAACGGGCTCAAGCTCAGGGATGGGGGGCGGACAGAAGCGCTCCCTCCGGGATGTGGCCGAGAAATACGTCGGGCTCGATGCCGAGGGCAAGCTGGCGGACCCCGACTTGAGATCGAGACTTGCGGACCACATGATGGAAGCTCGCGCTCACTCGCTGACCATTGCACGGATCGTCGCTGAGTCTCGAGGAAATGCGAAAGTGAGCGCCGCGGCTTCCATTCTCAAGAACGCTGCATCCCGCGTGGCCCAAAACCGGGCCGAGCTGCTGCTTGAAATGCTCGGTAACCAAGGGTTGGGCTGGGAGGGCGAGGAATACAACGCCGACGAATTGGCGGCTGTCCGAACTTGGCTCAGCGGCAAAGCCATGTCGATCTACGGCGGCTCGTACGAAATTCAGAACAATATTATTGCCAAAAATATCCTGGGCCTGCCCGAAAACACTCAACGAGGCTAAGACCCCAGCGCGAGGAGACACCCAAAATGGCCGCATTAACCGAAGAACAAGGCCTTCTAAAAGAACAAGCCTCAACATGGGCTCGAGAAGAGGCCCCGGTCTCCAAATTCCGTGAGATGCGCGACAGCGGAAACGAGGCCGGATTCGATAAGGGCACCTGGTCCGCCATGGCAGAGATGGGTTGGCCCGGCATTTTGATCCCGGAGCAGCACGGTGGCGTCGACATGGGGCACCTCACATTTGGCGTGGTGCTTGAAGAGTTAGGCAGGCAGCTCACCGCCTCCCCCCTTCTCTCATCGGCTGGAGTCGGAGCCTGCGCAATCCTCGTCGCCGGGAACGAGTCCCAGCAAAAGGAATGGCTGCCCGGAATCGCGGATGGAACTCGCATCGTGACACTGGCCATCGACGAGACCCCCCGACACGCTCCGGACCAAATCGCCCTGGCCGCTCAATCCACCGGTGATGGCTTTACCCTGAACGGTCGGAAGGTGCACGTGCCGGAAGGGCTTGCTGCGGACCTTTTGATCGTCGTGGCCCGAACCGACGGCCAACCGGGGGACGCCCGGGGACTCAGTCTATTCCTCGTCCCCACCAACGCGTCCGGAGTCAGCCGTCAAAAGCTGCACACCGCAGATAGCCGGGGCTACGCGAATATCGAATTCACAGACGTCCAGATCCCCTCAACCGCGCTGCTGGGAGATATCAATCAAGGCCCGGACATCCTCGAAAATATTCTCGACTGCGGCCGGGCGCACCTGGCGGCCGAAATGCTCGGCGTGGCCTCCCAGGCTTTCGACATGACCCTTGACTATCTCAAGAATCGCGTCCAGTTCGGTCAACCGATTGGATCTTTTCAAGCTCTTGGACATCGAGCCTCCTCACTGTATACGGAGATGGAAATGACGCGCTCCTGCGTGGAGGCTGCACTCGATGCCCTAGACGAAGGCCACGAGAAAGCCGCCGAGCTCTGCTCACTGGCCAAGTGCAAAGCCGGTAACTTCCTCCACCATATGTCGAATGAGCTGATTCAGATTCACGGTGGAATCGGGATGACCGACGAATTCGATGCAGGGCTTTACCTAAAAAGAGCCCGGGCACTCGAATTCGCCCTCGGCAACGAGGCCTTTCATCGAGATCGGTTTGCGAGCAAACGCGGTTTCTAGTCAACAAGGATGACCGTCCGCGAAGCACCTCGCCCTGTATGGTGAGGCGCTTCGCCTGCTGGACCACAGCTCTGAGTTGTTTCGATTCGCGGCCGCGACCAAGCCCCACGGACCCCCACGAACCGTGATTGCGGATCCCAGACGGGGCTGCGATCCTGCGTGTTTTATCGGGTGGATCACCCACGGTTTGATCTGCTCTGCGGAGCCAACCCCACAACCGAAGACCTGCAGAGGTGCACGATGCCGCGGCGTGGATACCGATGGGTCCAATCCGGCGACTTCAGTGCATTTCTAGGGCTGAGTTTCGACAACGTCGCTCAGCTCATCATCTTCAGCACACTTCTCATTCAGGTCTTCGACTACCCGGCCGAGATCGTATTGGGGCGCATGCTGCCCGGCACCGCTGCAGGCGTCATGATTGGGGACCTCATCTACACTGGGCTCGCCTTTCGGCTGGCCAAGCGGGAAAACCGAGACAACGTCACCGCCATGCCATTGGGAATCGACACGGTGTCCCTTTTCGGTTTGGTCTTCGGCGCCCTGGGTCCGGTCTACGCGCAAACTGGAGATGCCGAGCTCTCGTGGCAAGTCGGCATGGCCCTCATGGTCTTCATGGGCGTCTTCAAGCTGGCCCTGACATGGCCGGCAGCCCGATTTCAGCATTGGATCCCGGCGGCCGCCATGCTGGGGACGATCGCCGCCATCGGCTTGGCCTTGATTGCCTTTATGCCCATGCTCGTTGTCTTCGAGTTCCCGCTCATTGGCTTGATTGCCCTCCCCCTTCTCCTGGCTGTTCTTTTCCGAAATGTCTCCCTCCCGGGCCGTTTATCTCCGGTCCTCAGCATTGTCATCGTCACGACCGCCTGCTTCTATTCGGCTCGCGCGCTCGGCTGGATCCCCTTACACGAGACGGTCACCGAGGGCTTCGACTTCCATCTCGCTCCGCCCATTCCCACCCTGGGCTTCTTGAGCGGGATCCCGCTGGCCCTTGACTACCTCCCGCTCGCCCTTCCCCTCGCTCTCGCAACCCTGATTGGCGGGATCGACAACACGGAATCCGCAGCCGCAGCGGGAGATCGTTACGATACGCGAGCGATCCTCTGGACCGAGGGCCTCAGCACACTCGTCGCCGGGCTCGTCGGCGGAGTCATTCAGACGACGCCCTACATCGGACATCCCGCCTACAAGAGAATGGGCGGTCGCGCCGCATACACGTTGGCCACAGCGCTCTTTATCGGACTCGGTGGCATCTTGGGTTATCTCAGCTGGTTGGTTCATGCACTCCCCGAGGTCGTCGTCGCTCCGATTCTCGTATTCATCGGTTTGGAAATTACCGCCCAAGCCTTCGGCCAAGTTCCTCGGCGCCATGGGCCCGCCGTCGCGGCGTGTTTTTTGCCCGTGCTCGGAAGCATGGCTTTGATTCTCGTGGATCAGGTCATCTCCGGGCTCGGCGCCAAGCCGACGGACCTCTCCCATGCAGCCCTCACTCGCTATCACGCCCTCGAAGTCTTTTCCGCGGGCTTCGTGATCACGGCCATGATCTTTGGCAGCCTGCTCGCCCATCTCATTGACGGGCGATTGAAGGCCGCCGCGTCTGTTCTCTGGGTGGCCGCTGGATTCTCCTTTTTCGGAGTCATCCATTCGCCCTTGCCAGGAGGTGCGGCCTTCCTCCCTTGGAATATTCAAAGCCATTGGCCCTTATGGGTTGCCGGGGGTTACTCGGCCGGCGCCATCGGCTTACTCCTGATCGGCGCGGTTCAAGCCACTCCTCTTGATTCGCCCAAGGAGCCCTAACCCTTGAGTTCCTCTCACACACCCACACCGCCCCCGCGACCGACAAGACCGCTCATCCATTGGGTTCATTGGCTTTTGATCAGCCTCGTCTTCCTGCTCCCCATCTTGGTCTTCGGTTTCGCGTTCTCGCTTCGCTTTGCGATTCCCCTAACCCTTCTGCTATTGGGGGCAGCCTATTGGCAAGCCCCCCAAAGGCCCAGCCTCAGTACCTGCCTATGGGCGGCTGGAATCACCTTCTTCCCCTTCATCTTGGAACAAGCAGAACTCCTACCCCATCCTTCGAACGTCAGAATCGAGAGCCCTCGATTGATCTTCATCCGGTTGGGGCTGCACATTTTTGTTCCGCTTCTGATCCTGACCTGCGGACTCATTTTCTGGGGTGCAGACGCGCCCCGGGTGGCACGCGCTTCCAAAAACTTGCGGCGTGGCCATGTCGTTCTAGCGATCGCCTTTTGCCTAGCCGGCATCACTCTGATGCGATTTGTACTTGGCCCGCTCTATCCCGCCGTGGTCGACGAAAATCTCTACCTTTTCCAATCCTCATACATCTTGGACGACATTCGCGGCCTCTCCATTGACTCGTGGTTGGAGCCGTTTTTCATCATCCGCCAGAGTTTTTTTCGAGAAGGCTTTCTCAGCGCACAATACACGCCGGGCTGGCCGTTCATCTTGGCCCTCTTCTCGAAGGCGGGTGCCACCGAATGGGCGGGGTGGTGCCTTTACGGTGGAACCCTGATCGCTACGGCGGTCTGGGCTCGGATGCTGAGCGAACGATGGGAAACCGTGACATGGGCGGTTTTGCTCACTGGAGCCCCTCTCGTGCACTTCTATTACACGCACAGCTATCTCTCGAGCACCAGCGGTACATTCGCTGTCGCTTTGATCGCAATTTCAGCTCTAGCGGCCTCACGCCGGGATGGCTGGCGAAGCCTGCTTCTCTGGATCGCCGCGGGCATGGCGGCCTCAGCGCTGGCCACGATTCGGCCGCTCACCGGTTTCATTGGAGCGCTACTCCTCGGAACCTGGATCGTCCTCTCCGGACACCTGCGCTGGCGATCGTTCATGGGCAGCTCAGTCGGCCTTTGCATTTTTGGTTTCCCGCTGCTGATCTACAATCTGATTTCAACCGGACATCCATTTCGCTTTGGGTACCAACTGTCGCAATATGGACTCCAGCTTCCTGGATTCGGTTGGCGAGGCTCTACTGTGTTCGGCGAGGATGGGCAGGTCTTTGCCTTGGCTTGGCAGTTCACCCCTCTCGATGCCCTTCTGAATTTTGCCAAAACGGTTGGCGGCATTACCCAGGAGTTCTGGCCAGGGGGCATCATTTTCTTCCTGCTCTTGTTCACCCTTTCACGAAAAAGACTCAACCTTCGCGAGGCATTGCCCTGGGTGATCGGGATTGCCGCGCTTCCCGTTAGCTACGCGTTCTACCCATTTGGGGACGCGCTCCGGGTTTCGGAATGCCTTCCTGTTGCGACGGTCGGAACAGCCATCTGGATCGAGCGCTGCCAGAGAAATGAAGCCAGGATGACGCGAATCCTGGTTTGGTCCACGCTCGCCTTGGGACTCACAACCGATATTGGACGGGTGATGGGCCTCCGAGATGGCCACCAAGCGCGTGCGGCCCTTTTTCAAAGCGTCAAAGACTTGCAACAGGAGGCGGGGCCGCTCCTGCTTCTGGTCGAAGATCAAAAGAAAAGCCCCGACTCCTATCGGACCGAGAAGGGGCTTGAACTTTTGTTTTGGTTCAATGCGATGCCGCAGTCGGGCGTTCGGGTGGGAAGGAACCTTCCCGACTTACAGCCCCAACTGCTGGAGCGATTCCCTGACCACACCCCGATACGAATCCTTGTCCCCGCCCCAGGTCTTGGGGGAGTTGCAGGCGTTCCCGAGATCGAGCGGATTGCCAGTAAGGAAACCGGAACCCAAAAACCTGCGTTTCAAGCCGAAGATGGCCTCAACCAGAACGACTCTCCCTGAATCGACCCCTTCGGCAGCGAGTCAGCGAGGAAGAGCAGACTGCGTGGGGCGAGCGTGAGCCGAGACTTTCGGAACCGGCCGCCCTTTCCGGTAGAGGCGTTTCAGGAGCGAAGCAAAGTAACGGCGGTACAAAACCCAGGCCGGGCGTGGATCTCGCCAAGAACCATCAAGGTGAACATCCGCCTTGAGTCCGGACTCCACCATTTTCCACAGATCGTGAGCCGTCTCGCCCAAGCCTGCGGAACCATCAGACCAACGCCTTTCAATGCTTCTCAATTCACCATACGTCCAAGCGTATTTCAGAGATCGAACCGTTTCGGGCCGACCTTCATTCCGAGACTCGTTTAGAGAAGCCTGCTCGATCCACCGCTCGAGCAAATCAGCTCCCGACTTCTGCAGGTGCCCGTAGTTTGCGCCGAGGCGAGCATTCACCTCAAGGAAGCACCCCTCGCCCGTTTGTTCGGATTCCAAAAACTGAAAACAGCCCATGCCATGATAATCGAGGCTCGACACCAGTTTTCGCAGGTGAGACACCCACTCCGGTGACGCTTGGATCCGTCGACCCGCAACGCCTAAACCGGTGCCATTTCTTCGATCGGTGCGGTCGACCCGAGTCTCCTCAACGTCGACGATCCGGCCATGTTCTGCGAGGAAGTAGAGATTGTGCCGACGACCCATAAAATACTTTTGCACAAGAAGCGGCTCTGGGCTTCCGGATGCGTCGTTCAGAAAACCCTGAAGCCCCTCCGGGTCTCGGAGAATCAGAGCCTTTTCTCCGCAAATCGACGTCTGCTCGCTGACCGGCTTGATGACACACGGCCAGCCTAAGGACTCGACGGCGTCCTTCACGGCCCCATTCCCCGACACCGGAAGAAGCGGCGCAGAGGGAATTCCAAGCGAATCGACGAGGCCGGACATCTGGGACTTATCGAGACAACGAAACCAGAGATCAGAGCGCGGCGCGATCAACCGAATTCGGTCCGGTAAGTCGCCCGCCACAGAAAGCAGCAAGTTGATTTCCCGAGTGCCCACCGGAAAAATAGAGACGAGGTCGTCTCTCTCCTCCAAAAGCGAAATACATGCGGCTAGAAAAGAACGCGGCGCGCCGAATGTTCCAGGTGGGCAATGCCAGACTTCGTCCGCCCACCGCGAAACATCACAGAAACTGGAATGCGGCTCATCATGTCCAAAACAAACACGGTGACCCGTTCGGCGACCGGCTTGCATGACGGCAAGCGATTGCCGGTGAGCACCCAAAACAAGAATGGTTTTATCTTTCGGGAGATCTCGCATGGCTTGCCCTCTTCAGACACCCTCCGGCCGGCTCTGTTCCAATTGCTGCTCCTCGTTCGTATCGGCGGAAAATTCCCCACGCCTAAAAGTTTTCAGGACGAAAAACGGCTCTGCGCTTGCAAAGTCCGGGAACGGGCGAATCGTTTCCGGTATGAAGACCGCCACTGGACCTATAAGCGATGGGCTTAAATTCCCGAGGGGGCCGCGGCATGACATTCCGGCTCGATGCCCCGGGCTCCACTGTTATTCTCCGGTCTCCATGCGACTCAGCGCCGGTTCAACGCATCTCGCGTCAGCGACCTTCTCCCCCGGAGTCTCCTCATGAAAACGCGGCGGGACTTTTTGCGGATTGCGGGTTGGTCGGGTCTCGGGCTCTTTGGCTTTCCCGGTGCGACCGTCGCCGGCTCGCGGCCCCCCTTCCCGATTCCCGAAAGGGCCGGCTACGGCCCACTCGGTCTCGCCGACGAAAACGGTCTGCAGCTTCCGAAGGGTTTCTCATCGCGGGTTGTGGCTGTCGCCACCGAGCCACCCCTTCCCTCGGTCGCGTTTAATTGGCATCGCTCGCCTGATGGCGGCGCCACCTTTGCCCACCCTGACGGCGGGTGGATCTACGTTTCAAATTGCGAGCAAGGGAACCAGCAAGGAGGCGCGAGCGCTTTACGCTTTGATCCAGCCGGCCAGCTGAAAGACGTCTACCCGATCCTTCGAGGCACCTCGCAAAACTGCGGAGGAGGACCGACGCCGTGGGGAACGTGGATCTCGTGCGAGGAGACCGGCTACGGGTTGAGCTATGAGTGCGATCCCCGATCGCCCTCGGTCGTCGGACACCCGAGGCCTGCACTCGGTCGTTTTAAACACGAAGCGATCGCGGTGTGCCCGAAGACCGGCGATGTCTATTTGACCGAGGATGAGTCCAATGGACTCCTGTATCGCTTT
Source organism: bacterium TMED88 (assembly GCA_002171515.1). Taxonomy (GTDB): domain Bacteria; phylum Myxococcota_A; class UBA9160; order UBA9160; family UBA4427; genus TMED88. The sequence continues at coordinate 11,031 of NHEP01000231.1, forward strand.
CGCCCAAAGCATCCCGGACATCTGGACGAAGGCACCCTCGAAGCTGCCGAAATTCTCGATCCCGACCAACGCGGAGAGATTCGGCCAGGCGAAGTTCGCCCCATCGCCTGGCATACCGTCCCCTCGCCGACCGCCAGCCTGGGTGTCCCGACTCGATTTCAGATGTGGTCTCCCACTCGTTTTAATCGAGGCGAAGGAATTGCCTGCCAAGGTACGCTTTGCTGCTTTTCGACCACCGGCGATCACAGAGTCTGGGCACTTCAGACCGAAGACCAAACCCTTCAAATTCTGTACGACGCTGCCCATTCAACCGAGCCCTCTCTGACCCAGCCGGACAACCTGCTGATGACCCCGAATGGCGATGTGCTGGTGGCAGAAGATTCTGGCAACCTCGAAATCGTCGTTCTCGACTCGATGGGCCGGGCAACGCCCATTGTTCGCGTCCAAGGTCAATCCGGCACCGAGCTCACCGGCCCAGCTCTCAGCCCACTGGGCGATCGGCTCTATTTCAGCTCCCAGAGAGGACCAACGCCAGCCGGCCCTTACGGAATCACGTATGAAGTCCGGGGGCCCTTTTGATGGACGCTGATGGACGGAACCCATCCTAGACCCAACGTCAAATCACTGAAGGGGCGTTCCTTCTATCGTCACACGATGCATCAAGCGTCGCTGCCCTGGATAGTCGTTGACAGCATTGTGCCAAGTCGTGCGATTGTCCCAGAGCGCGACCGAACCTGGCTGCCAATCAAAGCGCACTTGGAACTGCGGCTGCTGCGCGTGATGATACAGAAAACCCAACAAGGCCTTTGACTCGGACTCGCTCCAACCTTCAATGCCAATCGTGAAGCCGGGGTTTACGTAAAGAATCTTGCGACCCGTATCGGGATGTCGGATCACCACTGGATGAAGGCTATCTTGGACGGCCTTCTCGGGGTTGCCAATCCGGCCGGACACCTCCTCTGAGTACCGCGCCTGAGCGCCAAAAACATGGCGGCTCGAATGCCGAGCTTCCAATGTCTCCAGCATCTCTTGAAAACCAGGCGAGAGCGCCTCGTACGCCAGGGAGAGATTGGCGAAGAGCGTATCGCCTCCCGAAGCCGGCAACTCACGGGCCACAAGGACCGAACCGAGTGCCGGCACTTCGTCGTAAGAATGATCGGTGTGCCAGGCCCCACCCACGTTGACCTTTTGATCAGGCTCTTTGCGAACCTCAGCGACCATGGGATAATTATCCACGGGCTGAAAAAAACGGTTGATATTGATCGGGCCCAGGCGTTTCGCAAACTCGACGTGATCTTCTATAGACAGAGATTGATCGCGAAAAAAAACGACCCCCTGCTGGCGAAAAGTTTTGAGCACTTTTTCAAAATCTGAATCTGATAAATGCGCCAGATCAATTCCTCGGATTTCGGCACCGAAGCCATCCTTCATTTCACGAATTTCCAAAGCACTCATAAGAACCTCCGCGAGCAGAACGAATTCCCGAAACAGGAATCCGCTGACAACAAACTATTTTAACCCCTCTCGCCACTTGAAACACGCGGGGCAGTCTGAGGCGAACGACTTCGCCTCATGGACTTCTGAGAACATCTGCGCGGATCCTTTAAGGAGATCAGCCCCATGACGCAAACACATTGCGCGCCCCGCTTGGCTCACGATCTGATCCCCCCGACTTGGTTTAATCGCCGGCTCGGTCGACTGACTCTCAGCGTCACCTTGCTGTTCTCCCTCTCTGCCGAGCCGGCAGTCGCCAGCGAGGCAGAGAGCCTCATCGAGCGGCTTGGTTTCTCTGCCGAGCAAGCTCAAAGTGTCGTCGGGGGTCAGTACGTCACAGGTCACCTCCCCTCGGCTACGCCCCGTGAACTGGCAGTCAAGATCGCGGCTCGGGTTCCGGTTTCGCCCGCTCGACTGGTCTCTGCCCTCAATTCGGGTATGGCCCTCAAAGAGAACCCCAAGGTCGTGGACTTTGGTCCGCTCCAAAATCCGATCGTTCCAGCAGACCTTGAGCGGCTTTCCCTGAGTCCAAAGCAAATCGCTCGCTGGAAATCTGCCGGGCCAAACGAGTCCACCAACTTGAGCCCTACCGAGCTTTCAAAATTGGGGGCGCTCCTGCGACGCACCGACGGATCAAGTCCCCAAAACCTCGCTGATTTTGTCCGGCAGATGCTTTTCAAAAGGGCCCGCGATTATCAGATCTCAGGGCTCGACGGAATGCCACCCTATGCACGCAGTGATGACACCGAGCGGTCTCCCGCGCATGAAATCCGGAAAGCCATCGACGCCAGTCACTCGATCGACCTCATTTCTGAGCCGCTCTACGAGTTTCTGATCGCGTACCCAGACAAACTCCCCGAACAATTCAGCGAAAACTTTTTTTGGGTCCTCGAAAAGGGTCCCGACGGACGTCTCATTAATCTGACCCATCGCTTCTCCGTTCCCTACGCGGAGGGCTATGTCGCGGTACAGAGGCAGTTCTATGTCACAAATGGCTACAACGTCGAAGAAGCCATTTCGGTGATCCTGCCGCATCAGAGCGGTTCCTTGGTTCTCTACACCAACAGGACTTCCACCGATCAGGTGGAGGGCTTCGGAGGCGCCTTGCGGCGCCGCGTCGGCGACAGCCTGATGGAGAGCGAACTTGAAGCCATCCTTCACCGAGTGATTGAGCGGCTCCAATCCGAACCTTCTCCGCCCACGGAATAGGGCCTTCGATGCGCACTCGCCTCCATTGACGGAGCGACGTGGTGCCCCCATGAAGTATGCAGTCGCACTGATGGATTCGCCTCGAACCATCTTAAAATGACTGTGCCGAGAACCCTTCCCGTCTCTTTAGGCGAGTTATATTCCTGCGGCTCAGCGCCCATCTGGAAAGGGACAAGATGTCCAAAGTTCTCATCATCAGCTCCGATTGCCACGCCGGAGCCCTGCCCAATCTCTACGACGAATACTTGCCCCAAAAGTACCGAGCGGCTGCTCGCGGCTGGTGGCTTCAGTACGTAAAAGAAATCATCGCACG
>NHEP01000232.1 GCA_002171515.1 bacterium TMED88
CGAAGACCTCGAGCGCCGCTACGCGAAGGACTACGAAGTTCTCGACGTCACCGCCGACACCATCGAGGGCGAACCGGCGTGGGCGGTGCGTGCGCGCCCCTTGCTGCGACAGACCTACCACGAGGTGGTCTTTTGGGTTGCTCAGGCCGATCCGGCGATCTTGCAAGTGCACTTCTTCAAAAAGGACGCCGACAAGCCCTTCCGCACCTTGGTCTCGCCCCGGGAGGGCATGTATGAAGAGCAGGGACACATCCTGCCGACCCGGATGGTGGTTGAAAACGTCAGCCGCGGCACGACCACCGAAGTCATCTTTGAGCGATTGGCCATCAACCCCGACATTGACGACCGGATTTTCTCGGCCCGCACCCTTCAGCAGAAGCGCGATATCCCGACGCGCCACTAGGCGCGCCGGGGCCCGGGGTCTCTGAACCCCTGTCGAGGGTCCGCTCAAGGGTCGGCCCCGCTGTGTTTCGGGCTGGTGCGCGGCGCCCGCGAAGGGCGCAGTGGGGGGCGAGGCCCCCCAGTGTGCCGAGCCCAGGGCGAGCGGGCAGAGCCGGGCTTGATCCGTGCCGGATCGGCCCCGGCTGAAGGGCCCGCCATTTTGTCTCCGACTGAATTATGCTGTGCTCGGTACGCAACTGGCCCGCCGGCCATTCGGCATGACGCCGCAGCAGGATGGATTGCTCTTGACCGCCACAGCCTCTTCGCGAATTGGGTTCCGCCAATCCCTCAAAGGGGTGTTGTCTAGCCCCCGCCGACTGCGGCGGATGATTTTGATTCTTTTGGGCCTTGCGGCGATGATCGGCGTCGTGGCCTACACGGGCGAGTGGTTCGGGGCCGAGTTGCCGCGCTTCGAGGCCTGGATTCGAAGCCTGGGCTGGTGGGGGCCGCTGGCCTACGTGCTGGTCTTTACCGTGCTGACCTTCCTTCAATTGCCCGAAATGCTTCTGGCCGTGGCCGCCGGGGTGGCGTTTGGGCTGTGGGAAGGCACGCTGATCGTGGCCTTCGCCAATATTTTTGCGGCGAGCCTCGGTTTTTTCATTTTCCGCTCGCTTCTGAAGCAGCGCCTGGAACGGCTGCTGCTCCGCTACCCGAAAGCCGCCGCAGTGGAATCTGCGGTCACCGCCAAGGGCTTAAGCCTGATGATCTTGCTGCGCCTTGGGCCGTTTAATTTTTCCATGCTCAATGCCGTCTTGGGGGCCAGCAACGTTCGCTTTGGTCCGTTCTTGCTTTCGCTGGTCGGGGTCATTCCCGGCAACTTTGCCACCGTTTATTTCGGCACCGTGGCCCGCCATGTGGCGCAAAAAAGTGCCGGGGTCGACAACCTCAGTACCGCCCACGAAATCGTCTTGGTGGTGGGCTTTGTGGTCACCCTGATCGTTTGCGTCTTTGTGGCCCGGGTGGCCCAGCACGCGCTGCAGGAAGTCGAAGCCGAGCAGGCCGAGGCCGCCGCCAAGGCATCGGCTTCCGACTCGGCCCCCGCTGCTTCTTAAAGGTCCTGCTGACGGGGAAACGCGCGACCGCTCGGGATCAGCGCTGCCCGGATGCCTTCGGCTAGTCGAGGTCGACCTGCACCAAGATCAAGGTCGCCGCTTGGGCGTCCAGGCTGTCTTCGGTCACTTGCTTTTGGGCGTCGAGTTTGAGCCCATAGATGGGGGCGTCCCGGGGCACCGCTGCAATAAACTGGCGCACTCCTTCTCGCAGCCCTTCTTGATCGGCCTCAAAAAGTCGAGCCCGGCCTGGGTACCGCTGGCCGGCAATTTCCATTTCCACCGGGGCGCTCTCGACACCGCGAAAGTTGATCCACCAGCGGGTGGTGGTCGCCGAAAGCAGCCGCACGGTTTGGCCTTCGCGCATATAGCTCAGGGGCGTGTCCAGGGGGCGACCACTGCGTCGCCCCTTAAAGTGCAAGATGCCAATGCTGCCGCTCGCCACGCCATGCAGCGGCGATCGCAGCAGGCCCCGCATCACGGGGTTCAGTAGGTAGCGGTAAAAGACGGCTTGGGGAGTCATGATGCATCGCCTCGCAGTTGATCAGTCAAGTATCAGTTGGCCCGCCGAGTCGATCTGACCCGAGCGTCCACAGAATTCGGTTTCCGTCATGGCTTGAATCAGGTCGGGGTCTTCGAGATTGACCCAGGTGCGTTCGCCTTGGGGGGTCAAGCATGCGCAGTGGGCCACCGACGGGGTATCGCCCTGATACATCACCGCATAGGACTCGAGGTCCACCGGGCCCGCGTATTCAATCCGCGCCACCCGGGCCGGCAGCCGATCGATCTCGTCTTGCACCGACGCCCACTGAAAGTCTTGGCTGGGGGGCACCCCGGAATAAATCGCCAAAGCGTGCTTTTCAATATTGCCCCCATTGGCGGTTACCAGGGCCTTTTTCGATGGGTCCTCGCGCAGCTTCTCAACGGTTCGCGCAATCGAATGCATCACGTAGTTGTTCAGGGGCCCGCCCCCAAAGGTGAGCCCGCCGGTGAGGGTCAGCGGACGCGTTTCGTCCAGCCCGAGTTCTTGTGCGGCGATTTGAACCACCGAGGGAAAACAGCTGTACAGGTCGACCCAATCGAAGTCGTCGGGTCCCACGCCGGCGAGTTCAAACAAACGCTGTCCGGCCAGCCGGATGGCCGGTGAAGAATGCAGGTCTTGGCGCACCGAGGCGCTGGGAAGGTCGTAGCCCTCGGTGCCCGCATGGGGGTAGATCCAGAGGGATTCCGGGACCCCCAAAGCCCGGGCCTTTTCGACAGAGCAAAGCAGCAGCGCCGCCGACATGTCGACGTTGCTGTTGGCGTTCATCAGCTTCGTGTAGGGGAAGCTGATCGGGCGATTGGTTGGGCCCGGGGTACGAATGGTTTCTGCGCTGTAGCGCTCTTGAATCCAGGCGTTGGGGTTGGTCAGGCCGATCTCGTTAAACCGCGCCCACAGTTCGGAAATGCGCTTGAGGTGCTCGGCGACGCTTTCGCCCCGGGCATAGCGGATGGCATTTTCGTAAATGGGATAAACCTGGGTCGGCATGCGAATGCCCCGGGCGGCTTCGGCTTCGTGAAACTCCACCTTTTGGGTGCCGACCTTTAGGTCGGGCTTGCCGGGCAGCTCTTGGGTGGGCAGGGTCAACCCAGCTCGGTAGGCCTTGTTGAGGGTGTGGCCATTTTCNGCCCCGGTCAGGGCCACCACATCCAACTCGCCGCNTANAATTTCAAGGCAGCTGCGGTTCAGCAGGGCTTGGACGTGATTGCCACCAAAAAGCGTGCCGACCGTCTGGGCACCCGGGGCCCCGATGGCTTCGGCCAAATATCCGCCGGGGTTGCCGTAGCGCCAGAGCCCTCGAATCACCCGCACCGACTGCACGGAGGACAAGATCCGGGCTTGGCTGTCTTCTTCGGCTTGCTTCAGGGCGGCAAGCATCATGTCGACGGGTTCGACGGGCTGGGCCAGGTCTTGGTCGCGATAAAGAAGCTGGCCCACACCGACCAGGACCGGGGTTCTCGGATGCGGCATGGATGGCAATCCTCATGACGAACGGACGGGGGTTGGAGGGAGAGGGTGGAGATGGAGAGTGGAGTTGGAGTGGAGAGGAGAGTGGAGAGTGGAGAGGAGAATGGAGAGAGGAGAGGCGGCTGCATCCCGAAGCAGGCTACAGACGGTCGCTGAGGGTAGCCGCGTGGCGGCGCTCCGGCATCGGGGCTGCGCTGGCCAGGCCGAAGAGAGCCGGGCCAGCCGCCCGGGGGCGTGTCGCGGGGCTGCTAGATTGAGTCACCGAGGGCCACTTGGCCTGAGAGGGCAAGATGGGCGCTGGGATATTGCTGTTGGGTCTGGTCTTGCTGGCTTTTGCGGGAAGCGCCTATTGGTCCGAGCGGCGCCGCCGGCCCACGGGCACCCCGGCGCCGGGCCACCGGAGCGAGATCAATCTGCCCCACCAGGCCGAATGGGAGGTCTATCACAACCCTCTTTCTCTCTGTTCCAAGAAGCTGCGGTTTTGCATGGACGAATTGGGTCTCGCCTATACGGGTCACGAAGTCGAGCTGATTGAAACCGGCGCCTATGAAAATATTCGGCCGGCTTTTCTTCGGGTGAACCCCGGTGGCACCGTGCCGGTGTTGGTCCACCAAGGCCATCCGATTTACGAGTCTCACGAGCAAATCGTCTACGCCGCCCAACACGCCGGGGAAATGGGCCAGCGGCTGCTCGGCGCCAGCCCGGAAGGCCGCGCGGCGGTGAGCCAATGGGTCGACTTCGGGGCGCTCAAGGGCAATCCGCTCGACGGGGGCCCCGACCGGGCCGGCGATAGCGTTCCGGCTTTGACGTTTCCGCTTTTTGCCGCCATGTTGCCCTCGATTCCGTGGTTTCGGATTGTAGAAGGCCTGCTGTTTCATGCGGATCGTCGTCGGCCTTTGCTCTTTATGGTGCTGAAGCTCCGCGGGCTGAAGGGGCTGCCCTCGCCATTGCTCAAGACCCTCAAAAAGGCCCGGGAAAACATGGCCGGTCATCTCGATCATCTCGAAGCCACCTTGGCCGATGGGCGTTCTTGGGTGTGCGGAGACCAGCTGACCTTGGCCGATGTCAGCTGGGTAGCCATCTTGGAGCGATTGGAGGAGGCCGACTGGATGGATGTTTATTTTGGCGACGGGCGTCGGCCGGCGGTGGTGCGCTATGTCGAGCGCTACCGGGCGCGGCCCAGCTATGGGACAGCCCTTTCGAGCCGAGGGGCTATTCAAGTGAAGGCTTTAGAAGATATTCAGCGGGCTAAAGCCGAGTCGACGGCGCTACGAAAGAAGCTCGAAGGGCGTTGAGGCGCGGGCTCCGAGCCGGCGCCCGTGCGCTCAGCGCAAACGCTGGTTGGGCCAAAGCATCCGATTCACGAACCGGGAGGCGAGCAAGCATCGATGAGTGGCTGGCAAGAAATTCAGGCTTTTCGAAAGCGGCATGGTTCATACCAGGCCGCAGTGACGGGGCTCGCACGCTTTTTGAATCGTTTCGTCTCTTTTGAACTGTGCATGCTGGGGTTGAGTTCTGGCAAGCCTCATGACTTCGAAACCAGTGATCGGTATCCGGCTCGACAGGTGACCGAGGGCGATCTCTTCCACCAATCCCTGCACCCTGAACTTCAGGGGGTGGACTTTCAGTTTGCGTTTGAGCGAAACGATATCTGCGTGGCCAACTTTGATGGTTCGACCATCGTGGGGTACGTGTTTGCCAGCCGCGAGCCCACCGAGGTGATCGACGGTGTCACCTTCTTTTTTCCATCCTGGGTTTTTTATAGCTATGGGTCCATGACGGCCCCTTCTCTTCGGGGGCAACGCTTGGCGAGAACCCGCTGGCCCATCAATACTGCGGCGCGAAAGAGAGTGCCCGATTGTGATAGCCGGGACGTCTTCTTCATGAACGTGGCCAATGCCGAGACCCTGCGCAGCGATGTGTCCGATGGCGTGCCGAGCATTCGGCTTGGCTATGCGGTCTGGCTTCGCTTTCGAGGGAAGCTCTGGATCTGGAATTCGCCCGCCGGCCGTCGCAATGGCTTGGGATTTCGGCATTCGGCCTGAGGGCTTCGGCGCACGGGAGGGCCTGCACGTCACGCGGACCGGAAATTCAGGCGGGGCGCTTGACCCCAGCCCCTTCCAGTCTTTCGATCGGTAGCGCGCGGCTCCCGTCCTTCGACGAGTAGGCCGCTTGGATCAGCGGCGGGTAGCCGTTGTCGCGAAGTGAAAGGCGGCTGTGCGTCCAACCAAAAATCTTCCACGCGCTCACGGAGCCCAACTCTGGATAGTCTCGCTTACGGGTTCGGTTGAGGGAGATGTGATTGCCAGGCCAAACGGCGCCAACGACTAAGATGATACCTTGCTCTTGGAGGTACTGGTTGCGGTAGGTTTCTAAGCCTCCCGCCACCCCGAGGCCGCGGTAGTGTTCGGCCACATATTCGTCGTAGAGGTACATGCACTTGCTGCGGGGCTCGATGTAGCAGCCCGCGAAGTCCACCTTGATTCGGCCGGACCCAAACCACAGGTTGGCCACCATTTCGCCGTCTTCGCTGCGTGCAATCAGGCACTGATGCCCGTCAAATAGACGGCGTCGGATCACCTGGGGGTCGGCGTCGGGTCGTAGGACGCAGTATTCGCCAACATCGTCGCCGGTGAGTTCGCCAAATTGAAGCGGGATCTTGGCCCGGTCGTCCATGACCGATACGGCTCCGCCGACCACGAGCAAAAGGCGATAAACCCCCGCCCAACCCAAGATTTGGGCACAGAGGGCCCACACGCCAAAGTCACGGAGCACCCCCCAGGCCTCTTTGAGTTTCGAAGCAGAATGAGATTTCGGCATGGGGAAGACGCTCTCAGTGCAGGCACAACAGTGGGAGTTGGAGACAGACGGTGGCCGGCTTGATTGTATCAGCACGTACGGCTTAATCGGCGCAGCAAAACGAAAAAATGATTTTGCCCAAGGGTTGCCGTTTTCGCGATTCGTCCCGTCACTTGTTGCAGTCAAGCTGTGTCGAGAGGAGTCGGTTTTTCCCTCACGGATCGGCAAGAGGGCGTGAAATGCGTTGCGCCGCGGGGTTTTTTTCGCATCTAATAGGGCACGCTTTCTTTTCGAAGAACGGAGAAAATACCATGAGGTGGTGGGTTGTCTTTCTGGTCTTGCTGAGTGCAGCGGCGTGTCATGCAGAAGAGCGCACGGTGGAAGCCGATGTCCCTCAGCGGGTCGACGATCTTCAGTCGCTCTCATCTTCTCTCGTCCCCATCAACGACTTCGTTTACAAGGTCGAAGGGGAGGGCGCGATCTTCTTGATCAATACCGACGAGGGGTCGGTCTTGGTCGATACCGGTTTTGCGGGTCGCATGGCGGACCAGCAGGCTTTGATTCGAGAGGCCGCCACCGGGCCCATTCGCAAGATCATCTTGACCCATGCGCATATAGACCACTCCGGAGGCATCACGGCCTGGCAGCCCGATTTCGACGCCGGCGCCGAGCTGGTGACCCACCATCGCTACGACTATATGGCCCGGCTTCAGCAAGAGCCGATCGAATATTTTAAACGGCGCAACCATGTTTTGTATCCGACTCGGGTTTCCCTCGAGCCGGAAACAGGCGGGCCTCGTCCCTATTGGAATCTTCAAGAAAAAGAAAAAAGGGAGGTGTATCCGGGCGCGCCCTACGAATTCGAGTTGGGCGGGGTGAAGTTTGTCGTGATCGCCCCGGAAAACGGAGGCGAGGGTGAAGACGGCNTNCTNCTNTGGCTGCCNNANTCNCGGATTCTCTTNACCGGAGATCTCTTCGGGACTCTGTACCCGATGTTNCCGAATCTCTACACCGTNNGGGGTGANAAGTATCGAGATCCGCTTGATTACATCGATGCGATGAANCTGGTTCTGGAACTGAACCCCAAGGTGATCGCCCACTCTCATTTCCGAATCGTCGAAGGGGAAGACTACATACAGTCCAGCGTGAAGCAGATGCGGGACGCCGTGCAGTACACCTGGGATCAGACCATTCAGGGGATGAACGAAGGCCGAACCGTGGGCGAGCTGATGGAAGAAATTGAGCTGCCCGAGTCTTTGCAGCTCAGCCAGGGCCACGGCAAGGTGTCTTGGGGGGTGCGGACGATCTGGGAAATTGTCTCGGGTTGGTACGACTATGAAAGTGTCGCGAATCTCTATGGGGTGCCCGCTTCTGCGGTGGATGCCGACCTGGTCGAGCTGGCGGGGGGCCCCGATGTTTTGGCCGAGCGCGCTCAGCGTTATCTGGACCGAGGGCAGCCCCTGGAGGCGCTTCGGCTGCTCGACATCGCCCGGGTGGAGCCGACACCGTCCGTGCTCAAAACCCGCATCGCCACGGTGGATCAGCTGATCGAGCAAGCCCAGGGTCTGGGCAACTACAGCGAAATCGGTTTACTTCGCGCCGATCAGCGAAGTTCGCGCGCGCAGCTCGACGCCTTGTCGAAAAAAGGAGAAAAAGGATCGTGAAGGTTGAGCCCGGTCGCACCCGGGTGGGTTGGATCGGCACCGGCGTGATGGGGTCCAGCATGGCCTCCCATCTGCTTCAAGCCGGCTTTCACACCACGGTGTTTTCGCGTACGCGCAGCAAAGCCCAGTCTTTGATGGAGGCCGGCGCCGACTGGGCGGATTCGCCTCGCCGGGTGGCCGAGCAGAGCGACGTGGTCTTCGCCATCGTGGGGTTCCCGGCCGATGTGCGGGAAGCTTTTTTGGGACCAGAAGGCATTTTGGACGGCTGCTCGCCCGGCCAAATTGTCGTCGACATGACGACCAGCGAACCGAGCTTGGCCGAGGAAATCGCCGAGCAGGCCGAGCAGAAGGGCGTGGTGGCCCTCGATGCACCGGTCTCCGGCGGAGACCTCGGCGCCCGGCAGGGCACGCTTTCCATCATGGTGGGCGGCGACGCCAAGGCCTTCGAGGCTTTGGGCCCGTGCTGGGCCGCCATGGGGGACACCATTGTCCGTCAAGGCGGGCCCGGTGCCGGACAGCACACCAAGATGGTCAACCAAACCTTGATTGCCACCAACATGATTGGGGTCTGCGAAGCCCTGCTGTACGGTCACCGAGCCGGGTTAGATCTTGAAACAGTGTTGCGTTCCGTGGCTTCCGGGGCGGCGGGAAGCTGGGCGCTTTCTCACTTGGGGCCACGCATCATCGAAAACGATTTTGATCCGGGATTTTTCGTCGAGCACTTTATTAAAGACATGGGGATCGCACTGACCGAAGCCAATCAACGGGGGTTGGCTTTGCCGGGCTTGGCGTTGGCCAAGCAGCTCTATGAGGCGCTGAAGGCCCAGGGTCACGGTCGGTCCGGCACCCAAGCGCTGCTGCTGGCGCTGGCTTCTTTGTCGGATCTCGACTGGACGCAGCGCGGCCAGTAAGCCCGGGCCCGGGCTCCGCGAAGGCAAGGCTTTGCTTTGAGGCGACGCGAGCCGGCCGCTTAGTGGTTCTCGGGCACCCAGTTGCCGTGAAATCCGAAGGGGACTCTCTGGGGCAGCTGAATGGTGGCCTGCGGAGCGCCCGAGAAATCCTGTGCGTGGAAGATCGTGATATCGCTTTTGTTGGTCGAGCGATCGTATACGTAAGCCATGATCCAGCCATCGTCTTCGGCGGCGTCCGGGGAGGCCGGTACGAAGACGGGTTCGAGGAAGAAACGCTCGTCTCCCTCGTTGTGGACTTCGCCGGTTCCCTTTTCGAGATCGTGCTTTTTGATGCCGCCGAGGGAGGTGTCGTAACCGATGTTGGCCGTGTAGCCAAACCGATAAGACTGGCCGGCGCGGCGTTCGTCGAAGCGCGGGAATTCTTGGCTGCAGTCATCGATGCGGTGTTCGGAAGCTTGGCTCTTTGTCGGATCAATGACCCAGCGGTCGAGGCTTGATGTTCCTTCACTTGGGCCGTTCATGTCGTGATCGAACATCTTTGAATGACGCACCACGTCCATGACGACGTGACCCCGGTCGTCCTCGTAGGCGTTCATCGGGTGAAAAATGAAACACGGCTCGACCTCATGCCAGGTGACTTCGTCGGCTTCGCCGTTTCGGGGCAACAGGCCAATGCGGGCCCCGTAGTCGGGGGTCCACTTGTAGGGCAATGAAAAGCCGGCCTCGGCCACACCGACATCGAGAATCACCGGGAGGTCGAGCAAGATGAAGTAGTTCTGGGTGAACATGCAATCGTGCACCATCGGTCGGCCCGGCACCGGGACATCGACGCTGCGCTGGACCCGGCCGTCGGCGCCGACGACGAGATGGCGAATGTGTTCCCAGGCTGGCGAGTAGACGGCCGCGTGGAGTTCTCCGGTTTGAGGATCGAGGTGGGGATGCGCCGAGAAACCGCCGGTCAAGGTGCCGTCGAAGTCGCTTCGGCGCACGGTGTCGAGCTGGTCGTCGAGTTCGACGGGCAGGTTGCCGGCTTCCACGATGGCGAAGGTTTTGCCCGCGTGGCTGATCACGTTGGTGTTGGCGACACCGCCGCCGAGATCCATCTCGTGGACAGGCCCTTCGACCGGCGGCCACCCCTTGGCGGCCACCACGTGATCGTCTCGCACGTAGCGGTTGCGGTAAGAGAGCGCCTTTCCGTCACGGATGTGAACGTCGTGCACCATGCCGCTGCCGAGAAACCAATGATGGTTTTTCGGATCGGGATCAATCGGGTTCGGGCCGATGCGCAGCAGGTGTCCCGCGAGCTCTTTGGGGATCTCCCCCGTGACCGACAAAGAATCAACGGTGAGTTCATCATCGACGGGGCCGAAGTTCCCGGCGAGAAAGGGATTTTCACTCATGCTTGTCCTCCAGAGCTTGCGCGGCCGATCAGCCTCGATCGTGATGGGGCGCCGATGGGTTTTGCTGGCTGGGGAAGCATAGCGGCTGACACGGGATGGGGGGTTACCCCGGCGGTGTCGGCAGGGCTTGGCCGTCGGGGCAGTATTCGACCAAATAACCTCGACCGCTATCCGATGGACAGCTGCTCTGCTTGTCGTCCGTGGGATGCTGATAGGCATCCGGGCAGCTGGCCTCCAAGCACTGCAGGCCGGTGATGGTTGTTTCCGCTGAGGTAAACGAGCAGGTTTGGTTGGATGTCCATTTGATTGGCACGTTAAAGAAGATGTTGGCCGCGGCGCTCACGCAGTCGTCGGGGCCTCCGGTCGGGCAGAGGTTGGGCGGGGTGTTGGGGCCGGAGCCGTAGTTGGTGCTGAGGTCGGCATAGTCGAGGTCCGCGGCGCCGGAGGGGGTGAACTCCCAGGTGGTGCCGAAGGTGCCGTCTTGCACCATGTCGGGCCCGCAGCAGTTTTTCTGCACGGCGCAGAGGCTTCGGCCGCTGAGGTTTGGATTGCAATAGGCCGCGTAGGTTTCGTTGGGGGCTTCCCACATGAACCCGGCCCGTTGCACCGTGCCCGGAACGCCACCGAGGGCCGTCCACCCATCGCAGAAGTCCACCGAGCATTGGTCGGCGGAAAGATTGGGGTAGGCGATGACGGCATTTTGCGCCCCGGCGTTAAACGCCGAGATCGGCACGCTAAGCGCACGACCGCTGGCCAGGCTGCCGAGCGCAGGCCCGCTTGAGCGCAGGGTGAGGTCGGCCGCGCAGTGATTGAAAAAGGTGACTTGGCCCGCGGTGATTTCCGGGGCCGGTGTGCTGAAGCGGTAGTCGATGTCGGCCTCGGGAAAAAGCGCCAAGGCGCCGGTTTCTAAGCCCAGGGGTTGGCTGTTTTCGCCAAAAACATATTTGAGATGAGCCACCGTGTAGTGCTGGGCAATTTTCCAGAACTCACTCGGTGGCATGTTCTCTTCTCGGCAGCCATCCCGGGCGAGTGCCGCCAAGCTGTCGGGAAAGAGAGGCCCGAAGATCGCCTGGGCTGCGGCAATGACGTCGTTTCCGTTGTAAATGATTTCGCACTGATCGGTGAAGCTGTTGTGACCGGCGCCGCCCACCGCCACATAGCGCTTGGGGGGCGCGAGCGGATCGTAGATGGCAAGCGTTGTCGCCGGAGTGATGGCTTCGTCTTCGGCGCCGAGCAAGAGCAGCACCGGCAGGGTGGGCGTGCCCTCGAAGGGGACCGTTGCATACCCGACGTGGGTTTTTATCTGCGGACGTTCAGTCAAGAACGCGAAGGCCACGCGGCCGCCGGCCGAATGGCCCAAAGTGGCGACCTGCTCGGCATCGACGGTGCCGGCCAGGAGCGAACCGTTGTCGTCGGAGGTGGCCTCAAGGAGCGC
>NHEP01000233.1 GCA_002171515.1 bacterium TMED88
CGTCGACGAAGCGCTTGAGCGTGTCGAGCTTCGAGATCATTCGGAGATGCCTGTCGGCGCCCTTTCGGGGGGCGAGCTTCAGCGGGTACTGATTGCCCGGGCCCTCGCCCGGCGGCCCCAATTGCTGCTGCTCGACGAACCCACTTCCAATCTAGACGAGCGCATCGGCCACAGCGTTTGGGATCTCTTCCATTCACTCTCAAAAGAAATGACGGTCATTCTGGTCTCCCATGACATGGGAGCCGTCGCCCGGAGTGTCGGCAGCGTCGCCTGCTTGAATCAGAGGCTTCACATCCACCCATCCAAGGAGCTCACTCCCGAAATCCTTGAAGCCGCTTATGGATGCCCCATCGACCTTTTAGCCCATGGGCACCCACACCGAGTACTTGCCGATCACGAGGGTGCATAAACCCGTGTGGGAAGCCCTCTCCCTGCCTTTCTTCCAACGCGTTCTGATCGCGGGACTTTTAGCCAGCGTCGCGTGTGGCGTGATCGGTTCCTATGTGGTTTCCAAACGCATCGCGTCGCTGACCGGAGGGCTTTCCCATGCGGCCTTCGGCGGAGTTGGCCTCGGTTATTGGGCGGGTCTGCCTCCGCTTCTTGGAGCGGCCGGCTTCGGCCTTCTCGCCAGCCTCATCGTCGGTCTCGCGCACCGGAGGGTACGAAGCGGTCTAGATATTTTAATCGCGATGGTTTGGAGCGTGGGCATGGGACTCGGAATAATCTTCATTGCCCTCACTCCTGGCTATGTACCCGATCTGTTGAGTTATCTCTTCGGGAGCCTGTTATTTGTTCCGTGGGCGGACGTCGGCCTGATCGCTCTTGTTGATGTCATCATTCTTGCCACCGTCCTTCTCTTCCACCCTCTTTTCGAAACGATCTGCTTCGATGAGGAGTACGCCGAAGCCTCCGGAATACCCGCTGGGCCCACGCTCTTGGCGCTCCTCGCTTTGTCTGCGCTCGCCATCGTGACCCTGTTGCGCGTTGTCGGTGTCATCCTCGCGATCGCGCTGCTCACAATGCCTGCTGCGGCCGCCCGACGCTGGATCGGAACGCTGCCGGCGATGATGATTCTGTCGACCGGGCTTTGCGCGGTGTCGATCTCTGGAGGGCTATTTCTCTCCTACGGTCTTTCGGACGCCTGGGATATTTCGATTCCGCCTGGCCCCCTGATTATTCTGATCGCGACCAGCATCTACGTGGCCTCGATGGCCATCCCGCACCCGCAGCCCGCCGAAGCGATTCGGAATCCGGTCGGCTCATAAGACTCCCCGATATCGAACGGCGTGAGTGCCGTCTTAAACGCAAGTGACAGCCCCATCGCCTAGCCCGTCCAGACAAATCTCACCCGGACGCACTCCTGAGTGGAAGGTCGGAGTGGATCCCTCTAGTCTGGTTGGTATGGAGTTGGCGTTTTTCACCTTGGCGATGATCTTGATCGTGGCAATCTTCGCCCAGCGATCCAATCGGCTGATTATCGCCGGAGCCCTTTTGGCCGTCTCCTGCGCAGCGGTCGCCTGGTCGTTGGTGTCGGAACCAGATCGCCCACCGCCCTCCGGACTGCCGGGCCCCCTCGATGAGTTTGATTTCACCAGTTCCAATTCTTGCCGAGCCTGCCATCCCGCCCAATATGAGAGCTGGCATCATTCGTTTCACCGCACGATGACCCAACGAGCCACCCAGCATTCGGTTCTCGCCGACTGGACAGTGGGCTCTCTTCAAGACCGGGGTTTCACAACCCGACTCTTCCAAAACGGAGAGGACTTCTGGGCGGAACTGCCCGACCCGCTTTGGCATCAAGACACATCCCCTGAAAAGCCCGCCGTCCCGCCCCAAATCGAAGCCCAAGTTGTCATGACGACGGGTTCACATCACTTGCAAAATTATTGGATCCGGCGCCCCAGTGAAGGGACGGCCTACCTCGATAGTTTTGACAACGGTGCGCTTGTGCAACTTCCCTGGGTCTGGATGGTTGAAGAGCAACGATGGTCACCTGTCCAAGACTCTTTTTTGACGCCCCCGTCGCCGCACGCGGAGCCCCCCTCCGTTTGGAATACATCTTGCCACCTCTGTCATTCTGTCGCGCCGGAGCCCCGGTTCGACGGCGAAAACTTTGACACCCGCGCGGCCGAGCTCGGCATCGCGTGCGAAGCATGCCACGGCCCGGGCCAAGCCCACGCGGAAGCCAACCGATCACCAATGAGGCGATACAGTCGCCGACTTCTCGGCCAAGAAGGCGATCCCACCATCGTGAATCCCGCTCGGCTCGACGCCCAAGCTTCGACTGAAGTCTGCGGCCAATGCCACAGCTTCACGCGTGTGATCGATCTCGCGGGTTGGCAAAAAAATGGCGTCCCCTATCGGCCAGGAGAAAGTCTGGCGGATTCGAAAGCCCTGCTTCTGCATGAAGACAACCCTCAAAACCCTCACCTTCGAGCCCAACTCGCGGATGAGCCCAATGCGCTGGTGGGTCGATATTGGGGAGATGGCACGATTCGGGTCGCCGGTCGGGAGTACAACGGGCTTGCGGAATCCGCATGCTTCCAGAAGGGCGAAATGAGCTGCCTCTCCTGCCATTCCTCCCATGACTATCAAGAGCCTGCCGACCAACTCTCCGCCGTCGGCGCTGGCGATGGTGCGTGCCTCGAATGCCATCCGTCGTTTCGGGACAACCCCAGCGCCCACACCCATCATGAACTGGGGTCCGAGGGCAGTCGCTGTCAGAATTGCCACATGCCCCATACGACCTATGGCCTGTTTACCGCCATGCGGAGTCATCGAATTGACAGCCCAAGCGTCGAGGTGTCTAAGTCAACAGGCAGACCCAACGCATGCAACCTCTGCCATCTTGATCAAAGCCTGGCTTGGACAGATGGGTACCTGCAAGATTGGTACGGGCAGTCGCCCACCACGCTCGATCGCGATGAACAAACACAATCCGCCGCGGTTCGCTGGCTTCTCCGGGGTGACGCCGCTCAACGGGCGATTATCGCTTGGCATATGGGCTGGGAACCCGCCCAGAAGGCCAGCGGCCGAGGATGGCAGGGGGCTCATCTGCCTGTTCTTTTGGTCGATCCGTATGTGTCGGTTCGACGCGTCGCTCAGCGTTCGCTCGAAACCCTGCCCGGGTTTGAAACATTCGAGTACGACCATCTGGGTTCGTCTGATCAGCAGATCGCATCGCGGCGTGAAGCGTGGACACGCTGGCAAAAAAGCGCCCCTCGATATCTCGACCGGAGAGGCCCTGCCGTGCTGATACAACCGGACGGACGGATTGACGAAGCGGCGCTCGTCGAGCAGCTCAACGAACGGGACGAAACCCCCTTGAGGATCATCGAATGAGCAAAGAAAAGATCCAACCCATGGACCCGGATGAGGGGGTCGAACCTATTCGACGCCAACAGTTGCAAATTGGCTGGTGGGCGTTGCTCCTATTCGTTCTTCTCGGATTGATCCTGGAGGCCCTCCACGGATTCAAAAGCGCGCTCTATCTCGACGTGCAGAACGAAACCCGTCGCCTGATGTGGACGCTGGCCCATGCGCACGGCACCCTGATCGCCCTCATTAACATTGCATTTGCCCTAGCCCTCCCCTTCATGCCCGGCCTGATGGGCGAAGCACGGCAATGGGCGTCTCGCTGCCTGATCGCAGCCCTCCTCGCCATGCCGGCTGGCTTCTTCTTGGGCGGAGTCTTTCTCCACGGAGGAGATCCCGGATTGGGCGTTGTTCTCGTGCCGATCGGCGGAGTGCTGCTGGTGATCGGACTATTTTTGACGGCCCGAGGGACCCGAAGTTAATCGACCTTCCCAGCAGGGATACGGCGAAGATCTCAAAGACAGAGGCCAACGGGATAGCCAAACGAGGGCCATGGGAGCGATCGGAATCGTTGAGCCTCAAACGAATCCGATATTCAGGACAGCCCCTAACGACCAGCGGCAGGGATCGATGATGGCAGAGCCACTGAGCGATATCGCCCCTATGGCATCCGGGATTCTCAGGCCCGTAGGCCTCAGCTTAGAACGCGACACACAATAGCGTCCAAATCAAGTGCTTCGTACTAGGTCAGCAACCCTGGGTAATTGGCGGGATTCGGCACAAAGTCCGGAAAAATCGGATCGAGGTGAGCGATGCCGAGATGACGATCAAGAACCTCCGCAAAGACGTCCCGAAAGTCTGTGGTGACAGCCAGGTCTCGACCTTGATAAAGCGAGGCCTCATCGAGACCAGGCCATCCGTTCCGGGTGAGAACCCGGTCGCCTGCAACCGGTCCACCCAGCGCCAACATCGCACTGCCATGACCGTGATCGCTGCCGAGACTGCCATTCTCTGCGGCGGTTCGACCAAATTCGGTCATCACCAAACACACCACCCGTGAAGAATCCCGACCGAGGTCTGCCCAGAATACAGCCAACGCTTCTGAAAGTTGGGGGGCCATTTTATCCATGCCCTCCACTTCATCCGAGTGATGATCCCAGCCGTCCAAGTCCACAGAGAGAACCCGCGCGCCCACCTGGCCTTTGATGATCCGAGCCGCATCCCTGAGCCGTTGGCCGATCTTCGTATTGGGGTAATCGACACTCGATTGAGGAAGACCCTGCAAACCATCCACCGACGCAAAGGTATTTGAAACCTGCTGCCCCAAAAGTGATTCATCGTTTGAGCCATAGATGGCTTCAATGGCCTGCCGGCGCTGATCGAATGGATCATTCGTAATCGAAAACCCATCCAGTGTCGCCATGCTGACGACCGGCTCTGGCCCCTTCAACGAAAGTGAAAGGGCTCCACCAATCGAGACACCGCGATAACCCGTTCCGCCCCCTAAGGCCGTGACGCTGCGATTAAGCCAACCCTCGTGGATATCTGGTCGTCCCGGTGCGGCGCATTCCATAAAGTCCTGTGCTTGGAAATGCGAACGGGTCGGATGAGGGCTGCCGCAAGCATGAATCAGCGCCATCTCGCCTGATCGATAGAGCGGCTCGAGATCCTGCAAATGAGGATGCAACCCGTAGAAGCCATCCAGATCGATCTCGTCGCCCGGAGCCACCTGAATATTGGGCCGGAGGTTGTAGTAGTCAGCGTCTCCATGCGGCACCACGAGACTCAATCCGTCGGCTGCGCCACGAAGAAAAACACTGACCAGAACCGTTTCGGGTCCAGAGGCATGGGCGACCCCACCCAAACGGAGCCATCCAGGAGAAGTGGCCAAACCGGCCATCGCATAGGCACCCGAACGAAGCAGATCACGACGAGAGAATTTGATCATGACGGACTCCTAATGGCTCAGAAATTCAGGGGTGGAAAGAACAAGCGTCCGTGCCCGCTCCGCCTTCTCTCGGTCGGTGGCACCCGGCATCGCATCCAGGCTATCGACAATGACCCGACGAACCTCAGGATGAATGCCGGATGGAGTGAACTGAGAGATCGCTCCGTCGACGAGGACCTCCGCTGTTCCTTGCTCCACGTCAAACTCAAGACCAAAAGCCTCGCTTGAACTGATCAGAACATCGGCGCCATTGAATCGGTAGAGCAAGCCCCCGGAGCTGGCCCAGTGACCGGATCGATCAGGCAGACCCGTTGGGGGGCCGGTCATATAGAGATCCTCGCCCATCCAGCTCAGTGCCCCCGCAAGCCGACCGGGTTCCGTCGTCACATCACCACGACCCGCCCGAATAATGCTGGCGGCAAAATGCAGAGGGCGCTTCACCTTCTGGCGCTGTTGGCCCAAGCTCAGAACAACCTCTTCAAGCAATCGCTGGGTCACGGCATGGAGATCCCCTTGAGTGGACAACCAGATCTGGCTGAGTTCACGAACCAGTTCTTCGCGAACGGCCGCAGCGGATTCTTCATCAAGAAATCGAGCCACAAGCTTCCTCGATAATCGTTCAGCCGTCTTCGGATGCCGAGCGAGAAAGAGGATCACTTGGCGACCATCATCCTCACCGCCGTTGGGGGACAGAACGAGTTGCCCATTGAGAATCAATTTTGCGCTCTCATCATGACCTTCCGGGAGAAACTGAAACCCATCTCCGATCCAGCTCCTCTGGATCGCATAGGTGGTCGTCCAACCCGTGAAGGCCTTGGCGACTGAAATCACATCGTCTTGGCTGTAACCGCCACCGACACCCAGGGTATGGAGTTCCAGAATTTCTCGGGCGTAATTTTCATTGAGGCCCCAGGTTCGACCCATCGCCTGAAAGCCATCCCTAAAGTTCGACTGATTGTCGAGGTAGTCGAGCATCGCCGGGTGGCGAGCCGTGGCTAGGAGAAGGTCTTCGAACTTTCCGAGAACATGGGGGCGGATCGCGCTGGCCTCATAATGGATCGTCTTGAGCGCCATCGCGTTTCCGGCCGCATCCACGTTGAAGTGGTTAAACCAAAAATCCGTCAGGACCTCGAGAAGTTGGCGCCGACTCGCAATCGCACGCACGATCTTTGCCGATCTCAGTTGAATACGGGCGTCAATGGGACGCCCGAGCAAACCATTCGAATCCCCGTAGTTGAGCCAGAGATCCGACAAGCCCATCTGCAAGCTCGGATAAGAAGTCAATACGGTCTCAACTGGACGGTCGTCGATCGAATCCGGATCGAGCTGTTCCTCGATATATTGGAATGGGCCCAGTTCGATCAAGCGCGCCTGCGTCCATGGATCCGGGCCATAGCCCAAGCGATTTAACGCGTGGTCGACAAAGGGGCTGTTCTTCTCGCAGCCCAGACTGAGGACGAGCCCAAGAGCCACAGAGGCAGTCAGTAAGAATCGACTCGGCTTCTTCCAATCCATGATCTGCCCTCCTGATGACTCAACCCGGCACCGTGCGAAAGGTTTCGCCAAAGAAGAACTTTTAGTTCGAGGAAGCGCCTAAGGGCGTGCCGTCGCACGGGAGATTGAGGATGCCGCCCCTCAGCGGAATCCACGCATCGGGGGTGTTAGGCTGGGACTCCCAAGGAGAGCAAGCCCAATGTCACGAATTGAATTTCCGCCCAATTTTCAGTGGGGTGCGGCCACCGCGGCCTACCAAATCGAAGGCGGGATGCGGGTCGCGGGAAAAGGTGAATCCATCTGGGATCGGTTCAGTCATTCGCCCGGTCGTATTCTAGGAGGCGCCACCGGAGACATTGCGTGTGACTCCTACCACCGGTTTCAAGAAGACATCGATCTTCTGAAATCGATGAATCTTTCGAGCTATCGATTTTCCATCGCGTGGACACGGATTCAACCCGAGGGCAAAGGCCCCGCCCACCGTTCGGGGCTCGACTACTACCGGCGCTTAATGGAGGCGCTGCTCGAGGCCGGAATCCGTCCGCTCCCCACGCTCTATCATTGGGACTTGCCCCAAGCGCTCGAAGACAGCGGGGGCTGGCCCGCCCGCGACACCGCCGGACGCTTTGCCGACTATGCGGCGATTACGCTTCGCGAATTGGGCGATCTTGCTTCCGATTGGGTCATCTTCAATGAGCCCAACGTCTTCACCGCCTTAGGCTACGTGCTCGGCATCCATGCCCCGGGACACCAATCCCTCGAGGCCGGGCTTCGGGCCACCCATACCGTGAACCTCGCGCAGGGTGAAGCGATGCGAGCCATGCGATCCGAATCGTCCGGGCTGCGAATCGGGACCGCTTTCAACATGAGCCCCTGCGAACCCGCCGGTGATCGCGAAGAAGATGCTGAGGCGGCGGAACGATGGCACCGCTTTGTCAACCTGTGGTTCCTCGAGCCCGCCCTTCACGGGCGCTATCCCGAGGCCTTCCTCAAGGGCGTACCCGAAGAGACCATGGGGATCCAAGACGGCGACGCGGAAAGAATGCAGGCCCCGCTCGACTTCCTGGGCATCAATCTTTATACGCGATCCCTCGTCGAAGAGGATTTAAATGATGCATACGGAATCGGAGCGAAACCCGTGGAGCCCCAAGGTGATCGAGCGGGCCCGCGAACGGATTTCGGCTGGGAGGTTTGGCCCAGCGCCCTCCGGGACATGGTTCTGCGCATCACCCGGGACTACGACCGGCCCGTCATCGAAATCACGGAGAACGGGTGTTCCTACGGCGATGCCCCTAGCGCCGGAGGGCAGATCCCGGATACGCGAAGAATCGAATTTCACCGGGGTTTCCTGCAGGCGCTTCACCAGGCCATCGAGGCCGGCGCCGACGTCCGGAGTTACCACGCCTGGAGCCTGCTCGACAATTTCGAATGGGCCGAGGGGTACTCTCAACGCTTTGGGCTCGCCTGGGTGGATTTTGAGACCGGCGAGCGCACCCTCAAGGACTCCGGGCTCTGGTACGGCCAAGTCGCCCAAGAAAATGGCTTCGAAGCCCGATAGGCGGCCCTGAAACGCACGCGACCGATCAGCTTTCGGCGTGGGATGATGCTTCGGAATCAGGCCGGATTCTGATAGTCTGAAGCCCTTGGGATCCCGAGCGGGGAGCCCTCACCCCGAGGAGTCATCGAACCATGGCCGAGACCAAGAAATCTTTCTGTCGCTTCTGCCACGTCTTCTGTGGAGTTGAAGTCGAAATCGAAGACGGTCACGTCCAAGCGGTGCGCGGCGACCGGGACAACGAGGTCACCCAGGGCTACACCTGCCAAAAGGGACGCGCGGAACCCGAACGCATCCATCACCCGGATCGCGTCCTCGCCCCGAGGAAGCGCGAGGGCGACCAATGGCAAGACCTGAAACTCCAGCCCGCACTCGACGAAGTGGCCGAGCAGCTCAGTGACATCATCGCTCGGCACGGACCCGATTCGGTCGCGGTCTATACGGGATGCGGAGGGCATCGCACCTCCGCCGGAGGGCCCTGGTTCGTTCGGCGATGGCTTCAAGCCCTCGGTTCGAGCAAGATGTACACATCGTATACGATTGATTCGCCCAGCCTCACCATCGCGGGCAATCGCTTTTTTGGGGGACCCGTTCCCGCCAATGTCCTAGATGTTGAAAGAGCCGAGTGCGCGCTCTTTGTCGGCACCAACCCGGCTGCGTCTCACCAACTCAACATGCCTCAATCCAGCCCGTCGGCCCGCATCAAGCAAGCGCGGAAAAACGGCATGAAGGTCATCGTGATCGACCCACGCAGGTCCGACGTGGCCCGCATGGCGGACATCCGCCTACAGGTGAAGGCCGGCGAGGACGCGACTCTGCTGGCCGCCATGGTGAAAGTGATTCTCGACAACGGACTCGAGGACCGCGAATACATCGAAGAATTTGTCAGCGGCGTCGAGGCGCTCCATGAAGCCGTGGCTCCCTTCGATTTGGAGTATGCGGCTCGGCGAACCGGTGTCCCCGCTGAGTTAATTGCAGCGGCGGCCAAAACNTTTGCGACAGCAAAATCNGGGGGCGGNGTNAGCGGCACNGGAATGCACATGGCCCCCCATCACAATCTNGCGACCCAATTGGTGATGACCCTGAACGGCCTGTGTGGCCGAGTGGATCGGCCNGGGGGCATGGTGCGCACNGAGGGCGCCCTTTCGAGNCCGATNACCCCNGATATGGAAGCCGGACGNTTGCCCACACCNCCCACCTCNCGGATCCGGGACGTCTCGGGCATCAACGGCATCTTCGGAAGCTACTTCGAACTGCCGACCAACACCCTGGCCGACGAGATCCTCACGCCTGGAGAGGGTCAAATTCGAGCGCTGATTGTCAATGGCGGCAATCCCGCCTTGGTCCTCGCGGAAGCCGAGTCCGCGGTTCGCGCGCTCAAAGACCTCGAACTCTTGGTGGTGCTCGACCTCTTTCCCTCGGCCACGGCCGAATATGCGGATTACGTCTTTGGGGTCCGGCACCCCTTCGAGCGGGCAGACGTTTCAAAACTCATGGATGCCACCTATCCGTTTCCCTTTGCCCACTATACGGCTCCCCTCATGGACGGACCCCAAGAAACCATTGAGGAGTGGCAGGTCTTTTGGGAGTTGGCCATGCGACTGGGTCTGCCTCTGCGCGTGGGCTCTCTTCATGCATCAGAGGGCTGCCCCACTTCAGACGAGCTTCTGGACTCCATGTACAAGCACGCCCGGTACCCGCTTTCCGAAATGCGAAAGCACCCAAGCGGCATTGCTTTCGCTGAACGCCACATGGCTGCCGGAGGAGTCATTCCCAACCTGATCGCCCACGAAGATAAGAAGATGGCGGCCGGTCATCCGGAAGTCCTTGCAGAGCTCCGGGAAGTGCGTGCCGAACCGGTCGCGCAAGGCGGCGGCTATTCAAGCGACGATGACTACGCCTTCCGTTTGATCACTTACCGGATGAAAGAGGTGTACTGCACTCAGGGACACAACCTGCCCTCCCTGGCCGCAAAGCGCCCCTACAACCCGGTCCTCATGCATCCGAAGAGCCTCGAAGGTCTGGGACTCGAAACCGGCGACCATGTCTGGCTTGAGAACAGGCAAGGACGCGTCGAAGGAATTGTCGAGATGAGTGAGGACGTGGGGCCCGACACCATCGCTTGTGCTTTCGGCTGGGGGAATGAGAATGACTCAAGCCCGGTCAGCCAAAAAGGAACCAACGTTCAGCATCTCATTTCAGACGATGAGGGATACGACCCGGTGACGGGACTCGCTCGTCAGAGCGCAATTCCCGTCAACATCCGACCCATGGAAAACCACTAACCGTCCCAAAAGGAGACCTTATGCCCGGCCCTCTCGACGGAATCCGCGTGATCGAATTGACGTCGATGATCACCGGCCCGTTCGCTGCGATGATGCTCGCCGATCAAGGCGCCGAGGTGATTAAAATCGAAACCCCTGGAATCGGGGATATCATGCGTTACCTCGGCTCGCAGCGGGGTGGTATCACCTCCCTCTTTGCTTCCTGCAACCGCAGCAAGCAGTCCGTCGTCGTGAATCTAAAAGAACCTGACGGACTCGAATTGGTCAAATCTCTCGTGAAAGACGCGGATGTCTTTCTCCAAAACTTTCGCCACGGAGTCATCGACCGGCTGGGACTCGGCGCCGACGTTTTGCGAAAGGAAAACCCGGATCTCATCTACGTTTCTCTGAACGCTTTTGGCGAATCGGGGCCCTTCGTCCAACGCCCGGCCTATGACCACATTCTCCAAGGGATGATTGGTGCGCCCTACGTGCAGGCGACGGGACCGGGCGATAAACCGGAGTTCATGCGACAAACCTGGTGCGACAAGTCGACGGCCCTCACCGCAGCCCAGGCCATCACGGCAGCTCTTTTCGCACGAGAGCGCGGTTCGGGGGGCGAGCACATTCGCATTTCCATGCTCGATGCGAGCCTCTCTTTTCTATGGCCCGACGGTCACGTCAACACCATGCTGCTCGAAGAAGATGCTCTCAAATTGCCGGGCATTGCGACCACCTACCAGCCTACAAAAACCGCGGATGGCTACGTGACCATCGCAGCAGTAACCGAACAGCAAATGACCAGTCTCTTGGTGGCCATCGGCAAGGAGGACATGCTGGTCGATCCGCGCTTCGCAACCAACGAGGCTCGACTCCAAAATCTCGAGGCTTTCCGAGCCGCGCTGGGCGCCGACCTGCCCGAGTGGGAAACCGAGGCCATCATTGAACAGCTCGCGCAACACGACGTGCCCTGCGGGCCGATCCTCCACCCGGAAGAAGTGCCCGATCACCCCCAAATCATTGCCAACGAGACCCTGATCGAAAGCGACCACCCCGCCATGGGTCGTATTCGCGAACCCAGACCGCCGGCCCGCTTCGAACACACGACCTCCGAAATCCAGCGCCCGGCACCCACATTGGGGGAGCACACAGACGCCGTCCTTCAAGCATTAGGCAAGAGCGCTGAGGAGATCGAAAAGCTACGGGCTGCAGGCGCAATCGGATAACCGAGGGCTGTCGCTCTGTCGGCCTTAGGGACGGGTCGTACTGGAACCGAATATCCTGCGGTAGGCGACGCCGTGCACCAGAAAGGCCCAGGGTAGGATCCAGATCAAACCGATCCCCAGAGTCAGAAGACCCCCCAGGAACGAAAGCAGTGTGGTGGCGGAGATTAAACCGAAATAGCGGAACCACACCTTGGAGACCGTTTTGCGTGAGGTTTCAAGGGATTCCCAGATACCCAGCCGTTGGTCGACCCACAGAGGAACCGCCATCCCGTAGGCAAAAACAAGGTAAAGGCCGGGCAGAATCAGCAAGATGGTTCCGATGATGACCAGTACGATTAACAGAATTTGCAAACCATAAAGACTGAACATCCTCGAGTAGGGGGCGAAGACGTCGGACCATCCCTGAGCTGGATCGTGACGCGCCCGTTTGATGGAGTAGAGAAGCAGGCCGGCAAACAACGGGCCCACAATCAAACTATTGATCGCACTGATGAGATTGTTCCCGAAACGATCGTCCGAGTCGGAGAAGCTGACGCCCCCAGCCCAGTGAAGACCCACAATGACGAACACGCTCGTCACTACGACTAGGCTATAGCCCTGGAGTAGCAGGGACTTCGACCCCTTCGTCAGCCCCCAAGCCTCCGCCATGATTTCGCCGATGGCGAAGCGCTCCGTCGGCTCCGAAGTCGAACCCTCAGAATTCGAGAAGATCTCACCCTCGGTCATCTGTCACCCCGCCCCGGCTTGAAGGCCTAGAGGTCTGGAAAGTAGCTCCCATGGAAGCCAAAGGGCACCCGCTGAGGCAAGTGAATCACGGCCACCGGTTCCTCACCCCAACGCTGCGCATCCACGATGGCCAAAGCCGACTGGTTTTGATTTTCATCGTAGAGATAAGACAGGACCCAGCCCTCATCCGAGTCGGGATCTGATCCAGGCGATGCGGCAAAAACCGGCTCCCCGGCGCTGATCCCGGGTCCATAGGCCTGAATCCCCGACCGCCCAGTCTGCATATCGAATTTGAGATGGCCCTGGAAAGCCGGATCTCCGTCTCCGCCGGCCCCAAAGAGCAGCGTATAGCCGTAACGATTCTTCAAACCGATTCGGGCGTCCGCCACTCTGGGAAAATCCATCCCTCGCTCATCCAAGGTCTCTTCTTTCACGTTGCCCGAGACCATGTCGAAGGTGAAGCGATGAAGCGTTTGGACCCCGTCGCCTGCGGCCATATCGGACGTACCGCGCCAAACTTCGCTGATGCGACAAACATCAAAGATAACTTCGTTTCCTTCTTCCCACGCATTCAGCGTGTGGAAGACGTAGCAGGGTTCGACGTCAAACCACTTGACGTCTGCGTTCTTTCCCGCCCGGGGCATGATGCCGATTCGGGCCGGGTAGTCATCATTCCACAAAAACGGCATGGTGCCCTGAAGCGCCAGTTCAAGATTAAAAACAACCGGCAAGTCCATGAAGATCGAGTGATTCCGAGTAATTTGGAAATCGTGCATCATCGTCGGCCCGCCGACCGTGATTTCCTCGGTCTGCACGAGCTTTCCCTGGGCATCCACTCGATGATAAAGAAGATAGGGCGGCAGCTGACCATAGGAATAGAAGATCAGTTCTCCGGTTTCGGGACAAATCTTCGGATGCGCCGTCATGGCCTTGTCGAGCTTGCCCTCAAAGTCATGCGCGCCGACGGTCTCCAGTTCAGGCGTCAACTCGTAGGGAAAGGCGCCCTCCTCCAAGGCGAGGATGCGGCCGCCTTGGCGAATCACGTGGGTGTTCGCGGCAGAAACCGTGTAGTCGATGGTCCCGGTCTCGGAGATTCGCTGCTTGTCCGGATCGTCGAGGAGCGGCGTCTTCACATATCGGTTCCGATACCAGGAGGCCCCTCCGTTCTCCAGCCGGACGCCGTGCACCATCCCGTTGCCGAGAAACCAGTGCAATGACTCTCCGGTCCGGGGATTCGCACCGTTCCGGATATACGTGCCGCAGAGCTCCGGCGGGATCGACCCCTCGACTTTCAGGTCGGTCACCGTCAGTTCATCTTTCACCGGGGCGAAATTTCCCCGNAGATGGAAGGGCTTCTCATTCTCGACGATCGATTCGGCCATTTCTTNATTCCTCCTGTNCGCCNCATTTTAGACCNCTCNACGAGGGGGATCAGCCCGAATTNGCCGNCTGAGTGGATCCGACACAAGACAGGCAGAAAAGACGATCTCGAACCCACCCGCACCNCGCTTCCGCAAGAATTGGCACAGTCTGGGCCCTTCGGCGGATCGCGCTTGCCCCAGAGCCCCCTACCCCGCACCCTTGAGGGAATGGCATAGAGGGGGGAAACATCATGGCCGAGCTCACCATCGACAAGCAGTTCTTCCAAGGTCGGGATGAAGTGATGGCTGATCTTCAGAAAACCGGTTTCTGGCCCACGACGTATGTCTCGAATCGCTCCCCGGAGTTGCCCCTTCACTATCACGATCATGACATCATCGGTTACGTGATCGAAGGCGAAACCTATCTACTCGACGAGAACAAGCAGCGCCTCTCGGTCTCCGCGGGAGACCGGATGGTGATTCCGAAAGGCGCCTGGCACGCAGAGGGGGAAGTCCTCGATCGCGTTCTTTATATCGTCAGCTTTCGAGACCCGGTGCCCTTTGCCGAGGGCATCATGCCGCGAGAGCCCCAAGGCCCTTTTCCCCGTCTCGAAGAGTCATCGGCGCTGGCGTCCAAATGAAACCGGAAGGCCGGGCCCAAACGCCCCGCTAGGATTGACTCTCCCAAAACGGTTCAAGGACTGGCGGGACCTGCATCGCCTCGGGAATGAGACCCCGCCCCAGCCGGCGATCAATTTCTTCGTGCAGGTGATAGATTCGCCGTTCCTGATAATTGAGCGGGATAGACGCCAAGGCGCCTGAAGCGACGGAGCGGTGCATCGATCCCAAGTTTTGAAAATCTTCACCCATGACTTGATCGAAGACCCCCACATAGGCTTCCCAAGCGGCCTGCTCTTCGGGTGCGTCGGTGGGAAGGCCGTAAAAAGTCCATTCGACCTCCGTTTCGGCAATCCCCATTGGCCAGAATTGGATAAAGGGAAATCCCACCGTATCCAGGGGCGTGATCAGATTGGGGAACACACTGTAGGCCGGATTGGTTTCCGAGAATAAAGCGTGCAGGCCAGGCAGTTCGCGGATTCGAGAAGCCGCTTCTTTTTGCCGCTTCACAATACGTTCCCATTTCGGTGTGATCATCCGAGAATGTCCGTTGGGGAAAAGTCCCATCGCGGCGCCTCGATGATCGAGCAGCTTCGAAACCGTGGACTTATGAATCGTCTTGACGTGGTAAGTCTCAAGAAAGGCATCCGACACGATCTTCCAATTCGCCGGGACGCGCTTGCGACGGGTGGCTATTGCCCGAAGCGATTCGCCGTGCAGCGGAGCCCACTCCTGCGCGATGGGCCCCAGCCAACTCAGCAGCGGCTCCGCGTCCAGATCCTCGTTGACGAAGACCCAACCCCCATAGGTTTCGAGCCGAACCGGACGCAGGCCGCGGGACCCGCGATCCAGATCACGGAAATCACGCTCATCCGGAACCGATAAAAGTTCGCCATCGAGGCCGTACGTCCAACTGTGGTATTGGCACCGAAGCCTTTTGGCCAAGCCACACGCCTCTCGAACCACGGGTGCGCCTCGGTGCTGGCACGTATTGAAGAATCCCCGCAACTCACCGTCTAGGTCTCGGCAAATGAGAAGAGGCGAACCGCCTCGATCGACTGTCCGATAGCGCCCGGGCTCAGACCAATCCTCCTCGCGTCCGACGAGCAGCCAGGATTGCTGCCAAATCTTTTTTTCGAGAGCGAAAAACTCGCTCGAGATGTAACGCTCCGTCGGAATTTCCGGCAGCGCGGGGAAATCATCCGGAGGGCCGGTGCGCTCAAATTCAAAGCGCATCTGCTGACGAATTTTCTCCGCCCATTCATCTTGACCCACGGGTAACTCCTCTTTCAATTTTGACGATTTGATCCATGGGGGATCAGCGCGGAAATGCCTCTGCGACGCCCCCGTCCACGGGTAATACGGCACCGGTCGTCGGCGTCTGGCTGCTGGCAAAGAAGAGAACAGCCCGGCCTACGTGAGCCGGCGTGACGGCGACTTTCAGAAGGCTTCGTTCTCGATAGAAGGCTCGGAGCCCATCCGGATCCAAGCCCCGGGACCGCATGCGGTCGGGCCCCACTTCATCCCAAAGACCGCTCGACACCTCGTCGTCTCCAAAAACAGCGTCCGCATTGATCGAGTTCACCCGAACACCGATTGGAGCCAGTTCAAGCGCCGCCACCTTGGCGATCTGCGCCGCGCCGGCCTTACTCGCCGAATAGGCGCCGAATCCTGCGCCCGGTGCAAAAACATTCTTGCTGGCCTGAACGACCACATTGCCGCCGGTTCCCTGTCGCTCGAAAATCCGGGCGGCTGCGCGGATCACCAACATCGTACCGGTCAAGTTAACATCGACGACCCGCCGAAAGGCTTCGGCGTCCATCTCGGACAAAGGCGACACGTGCGCGATGCCCGCGTTGGGAACGAGCAAATCTAAGCCGCCGAAGCGCTGGACGCAGGATCCAAACGCGGCCTCAACACTCGCTTCGTCGGTCACATCCATTTCAACAGCGTGGAGACGACTCGCCCCGTGCTTGGCCTCGAGACGCTCGCGGACGATCTCAAGTCGATCGCCATCGCGATCAGTGAGTACGAGATGGGCTCCGGCGGCCAACAACTCCTCGGCAATCCCGCAACCGATGGCGCCCCCGGCGCCGGTCACCAATGCAATCTGACCCGCCAGCAGAGGCGGTGTTTTCTTTCCCAGTTTCGCCTGCTCGAGCGACCAGTACTCCATCTCGAAGAGTTCGCCCGGGGGCAGACCCTCGTATTCTCCCACCGCTTGGGCAAGCGCCTTCGCCCGCAGAGTTTGTTCGGCGAGATCCCCCGCGACCGACGCCGCCTTCGCGTCCGGGCCGAAGGCCAAAAGGCCCACCCCCTCGACCACGACCACCCGGGGATGCGGATCAAGCATCACCAAATCACCGGTCAAGCGAGTTTCATTGTCTGTGAAATAGGACCGATAGAGATCGGCATAGCGTCCAACCGCTTCTCGAACCGCCTGAGGATTCTCGGATTCCTCGGCCGTCAAGAAAAGATAAGAAGCTTTAGTTCGAATCACGTGGTCGGGCGTCAGCGGACCCGTCTCCGAGATCAGAGACGGCGCATCGGGATGAAGCGAAAAAGCAATCAGATCCTGGGCATTCCTGAGATCACAGACAAACCGCTGAATCGACTCCTCGGCCCCATGGGCCAGGGCGCCCCGAATCACGGGGAGGACTTTCTCAACCTTGGCCGCTCGCTTGTTTTCCACGTCGGTGGATGGCATCAGCATCGGAGGTACTGAAGCGACCGTTCGGGCCGCAAAGCGCTCGGCCCGGTCACACAGGCTAATCATGCGTTCGTAACTTTCTCGACCCTCTTCCCCAAATGTAAAAATACCATGATGAAGCAGCACCACTCCGGGACAACCGGGATTGTCTTCGACAATATCCGCAACGGCCTCGGCCAAGGGATGTCCCGGCATAATCCAAGGCAAGAGGGGAACTTCATCCCCCATGGCTTCCCGTATTTTGGCGTCGCCATCCGCCTGATTCGTCAGAACCAAAATCGCATCGGCATGGGTGTGGTCGACGAATCGATGGGGAAGAAACGCATGGAGAAGGGTTTCCACCGAAGGGGTCGGGGAAGAAAGATCCAACAGCTGTGTTCGGATCTGGTTGACCATCTCCTCGTCCGTCAGACGCGCCACTCCACGCAGGCGATGCAATGCGTCGAGCCGGACAGCCGGCAAACCCGGCGGCTCCAAATCGACCAAGTCCCAACCGCTTCCCTTGACGCAGAGAACATCAAGGGGTTGCCCAGTGACCCGATCGGGCAAGACCGTTTTGACCGAAGTGTTGCCGCCACCATGCAAGACCAGCGAAGGATCTCGACCCAGAAGCCGGGACGTATAGGTTCGAATCGCGATTTCCCGGTTGCTTTCCGGCGAAAATCGACTCACGAATTCATTGGCTTCGGCTTCGTTCCAGAGACTCTCCATGACGCCTGAGAGTAGCGTCAGCCAGCCCCGACCGACATTGGCGGTTTGTTAACCTTTGCCGAGTCGATTCTAAACGACCCTGTCTCGTCGAAAGAGTCCGACACGAATCCGGAGGCCCTTGAATGTGGCTTAAATTTGCATTGCGGGATCTCACGATCGTCTTGATCGGGATTGTGGCCTGGTCGCTGATGGCGGACTGGGGCGCCCAAGAAACGATGCGAGGGGACCTATCAGGTTTGGTCATCGGCCTCCTGATCGGGGCCGGCGGATACTTTCTACACGAGTGGGGTCATCTCGCGGGAGCGTGGATGACCGGAAGCCGGGTTGAAGCGCCCAAGACTCTGAAAACCGGCTTTCTCTTCAGCTTCGATTCACGCGAAAACGACCTGCGTCAGTTCTTGGTCATGAGCTTCTCGGGATTTGCGGCCACCGCGTTAGTGATCTGGGCCTTCTACACATTCCTGCCAGACGGCCTGCTGGCCACACGAGTCGCACGCGGCGTCGTGCTCTTTGGCGCCTTTCTCACCGTGGTGATCGAGCTTCCGCTGGTTCTCTACGCGGTGATCAGCCGAAAACTTCCCCCGGTCGAGAACGGGGGACATGCCCAGAATCCGAGCGCTGCGCCCGATATTCCGTCCTAACGAAGCCCGACATCCAGTCGTTTAAGGCCTCGCAGCAACATGCTTGGATGATGCCGGAAATCGTTTTCCTTGCTGAGCGACAACTTAGGGAAACGATCGAGCATGCTCTGAATGGCCACAGCCGCTTCTTTTCGGGCGAGGGATGCGCCGGGGCAAAAATGAATTCCCTGGCCGAAGCTCAGATGCTCCCGAGCGTTAGACCGTTCGACATCGAAGCGTTCAGGGTCCGAAAAAACCGCCGGGTCGCGATTGGCCGCGGCGTAACGAAGCATCAAAAAGCTGCCCTTTGGGATTTCAACTCCGCCGAGTTCGGTATCGCACGCCGCCACTCGCCACATCCCTTGCACCGGAGTCTCGCACCGAAGGCCCTCCTCGACGGCGTTCGGGATCAAGTCCGGCCGAGCCCTCAGCTTGGCCTCCTGTTCCGGGTCTTGAAGAATGAACATCAAGGTGGCGGCGATCAGATTCGTGGAGGTCTCGTTCCCCGCCACCAGAAATTGCTGCGTGATACTGACCACTTCGGCATCGCTCAAGGGCGTTTCGCCGTCGACTGATGCATGGACGAGATCAGAAAGTAAATCGTCAGTGGCCTTGCTTCGGCGCTCTGCGGCTCGAGCCAAAAGATATTTCTGAAGCTCTACGACCAAACGCGCACATTCGACCTGCTCCTCCTGGGTCACAATACCGCCCAGTGGGGCCACCGAAGCGTCTGACCACTTCTTGAAATCATCCATACCTGAGCGCGGAACCCCGAGTTGATCCGCAATCACCGTCAGCGGAAGCGGCACGGCCAATTCAGTCACGAGTTCGATGCGGTCTTGGCTCTCGAAACCGTCGATCAGGTCTCTCGCTATTTGGCTCACATAGGCATCCATTTTTTCGACGCGTCGGGGCGAGAAAGCCTTGTTGACCAGTTTCCGAAATCGCGTGTGGGATGGCGGATCGTTGGTCAGCAGCGTGTCTGTTGGAGAAATGGGCGTCTCGTCGACTTGACCCTTTTCGAGCGCATTCGATCCACCCATTCCGCCCGCCATCGCTGCTGCAAAGCGACTCGAAAAAGCCTTGGTTTCTCGAATCGCTTCAAGACAGAGCCTATGGGTGCTGACCATAAAAAAGCCCATTGGGGTGCGGTAGACCGGGGCCTGCTCGCGAAGGGCTGCGTAATACTCAAAGGGATTCTCGGCCACCTCAGGGTCGAAAGGGTTGTAGTCATCCAGCTGGCGCATGGGCAGGCCCTCGACTCTTCGGATCCGTTTTTGGGTGATTGAAATTAGCGTCGCTCGCTCTTGTTTTTAACGTGTTTAAATGCTTCAATCAAGCGGCTCGGAGAATCGCCCCCAAACCCGCGAGA
>NHEP01000234.1 GCA_002171515.1 bacterium TMED88
GCCGTGTGCGGACACGCCGCCATAGACTGTGACGACTTGCTGACGGGTAAAGCGGGCCAGGGTGCGGATTTCGGCGTCGATCTGGGTGGCGAGTTCCCGCGTGGGTGCGAGCACGAGCGCCCGAGGGCCTCGGCCGGGCTCTCTTTCAAAGTAGTCCAGCATGGGCAGCGCAAAGGCGGCAGTTTTGCCAGTCCCCGTCTGCGCTAAGCCCAGGATGTCTTGTCCTTCGAGGGCGGGATGAAGCGTTTCGGCCTGAATCGGTCGAGGCGTCTTGAAGCCTGCGGCTTCGATGCCCCGCTCAATGTTGGGGTGGAAGTCGAACCGGGCGAAGCCCTCGGCGGATGAGCGAGCTTCGTCGCTTGAGGGTTCACTTGAATTAAAATTTTGAGTAGACGGTGCAGCCATATTGAAGGTGGATCCTTCCCGTTGTGGCGCCATAGAAAAAGGGCGCACGTGGGTCATTTCGTTCCGACCCGTACAACAGAGAAGGGCAAGACGATGAGTGAGCGGCTCGACCTCGGAAGGGGGATGAAACGGAGGCCCTGTTGTCGCCGCGTGCGGGAAAACCCCCGCTTAGGGAGAGGGAGTTAGCGCGTTTTAGTCTGTTTTGCCATCCGGGTGGCCAAAGGGGGCGGGAAGTCCCAGTCCTCGCGCCAAAACTCCGAGTACTTCCAGGCTGTTACGCCGAGAAGGGTCCGCGTGGGGGACCAGGCCGGATCCATGAAAGGTGCCCGCGTAATTGTGAAGTTCGACGGGGACGCCCGCCTGCATCAAGGCCAGCCCATAGAGGATGCCCTCGTCTCGAAGCGGGTCGAATTCCATGGTGGAGACATAGGCCGGCGGCAGGTTGGATAGATCGGTGGCCCGGCTCGGCGCCGCATACGGGGAAACTTCGCCGGTGTGATCGGGACCGAGGTAGTGACGCCAACTCCACTCCGCATTGGGCCGATTCCAGAGGGGCGTGTCGGTGAATTGCTTCATAGAGGGCGTTTCGAGTCGGTCATCGAGTTCGGGGATCTCAAGCAACTGAAAGCAAAGGGGCGGCCCTTTGCGATCCCGGGCCATCAGGGCGCAGGCCGCGGCGAGTCCACCGCCGGCACTTTGGCCCGCAATAGCCAGTCGTTCTGGATCGAGCTGGAGGGCTTCCGCATTCTGCGCGGTCCAGCAGAGCGCCGCGTAGCAATCTTCTACCCCGGCCGGAAACGGATGCTCTGGCGCCAATCGGTAGTCGACCGAAACGACGACGATATCGAGTTCGGCCACCAGGCGTTCGCACCACGGATCCATCATTTCTTTGCTGCCGATGAGAAAACCCCCACCATGGATTTCAAAGACGCCAGGCCGCTGGCCAGAGGCGCCGTTTTTTCGTCGATAGATGCGGATCGGCACATCCGGTGCGCCAGCGGGGCCCGGAACGCTTCGGTCTTCGCGAAGGACGTCGGGATGAGGCGGCGGGGGCGGCTGGCCGCCAAAGCCCCCGGCTCGCATCTCGCGGATTTCGAGAATTTTGTCGAGACTGGAGAAGTCGGACACTGTGGGCAAGAAGGGCAGGATGGCCTGCAAGTCAGGATCGTATTTTCGTTCAGTCATACGGGATGGAGTTCCTTCCGTCCGAGAGCAATTGGGCGAGTCGAGCAGCCCGCGTTGCGCTCAGGGCAAGAATTTTTCATTGTTCGTGGGTCCGTCGCTTGGGAACTCGGATGGCGATCGGCTGACCAACAGGCTGGCATGGATGATTCGCCTCGGCGAGGGATCCATGAAAGGGAGAAAATACCATGCATTCACTTTCTGACGTGGCGGGACCTTTTGTCGAGATGGCCCACCAAATCGTATGGGCGTCGGTGGCCACCGTCGACCGCCAGGACCGGCCCCGATCCCGGGTGCTTCACCCCATTTGGGAATGGGATGGAGAGAACTTGATTGGATGGATTGGGACGGGCCCCACGCCACTTAAGCGCGCCCACCTTGAGCGAAGCGCCTATTGCTCGGTCAACTACTGGGCNCCCTCCCAGGACACCTGCGTGGCCGAGTGCCATGCNACCTGGCACTTCGACCTTGAGACCCGGCGAGCCGTCTGGGATCGGCTCAANAANGGNCCGCCGCCGGTGGGCTATGACCCGGCNCTGATTCCGGGATGGGATNCNCCNGANTCCGANAGTTTTGCGGCGCTTCGCCTCGACCCTTGGCGGTTGCGGGTCTTTCCCGGAACCCTCCTGATGGGGCAGGGCGGCGAGTTGCTGACCTGGCGGGNCTGACGAGCCGNCGGGAAAGCAGGCGGGGCGTGACTCAACCCCTGTGCCTTCTCCGCCGGCCGCACCCGAGAGGAGTCGGCCTCACCCCATGCCGTTGACGAGCACCGCGAAGTGACCGGACGTGGCGCCGAGGCGTGTTCCGACGATGGCCTGATAGGCGCCCGATTCGTAGACCGCCTTGGCTTTTTCTTTCGATTCGAACTTGAGGACCACGGTTTGGTGGCCGGCGGTCTCGCCCTCCACGCGTTCGCTTTGAGGGTCGAAGACAACGAGTTCGCAGTCCGAGCCGATGCCGAGAGCGGGTCCGGCGCCCTTTTGGTATTCGCCGTATTGGTCGGCATCGGTGACGGAATAGTTGACGATCAAGTACGCAGACATGGGCTCTCCTGGGGTCAGCGGTCCAAGCGGACCGAATGATTGAAGGACGGACCGTAGCGTGTGGAGGCCGCCTCGGGGAAGGTCTGAAACCACCCGGAATCCATCTCGGAATCGTTTTTCCGGCGTGGCCAAAAGTTGCCCGTTTGAGGTTGGCCCTCTTTATAATGGTGCGAGGCAAGGGCGTTGGAGAAGGAGGGCGGGTTGATGTCAAAGGGCTGTGGAGCGTGGATGCTGATGTGTTTGGCTTTTGTGGCAATCGGGTGCGGCCCGGCTCCAGAAGATCCGACGGCCGACCTTCGCTTGAATGAAATCCAAGTCATCGGCTCGCACAACAGCTACAAGATCAAGCCCTCGGATGGGTTGCAGCGTGCCATCGAATGGGTGGTCGAGACCTTTGCCTCCGACCTTGAGGGCGTTCCGAGTCCGCAGGAACTCGAATACACCCATCCCTCGATTGCGGAACAATTGGGCCCGCAAGGGCTTCGGCAACTTGAGTTGGATGTATGGGTCGATCCCGA
Organism: bacterium TMED88; assembly: GCA_002171515.1. Taxonomy (GTDB): domain Bacteria; phylum Myxococcota_A; class UBA9160; order UBA9160; family UBA4427; genus TMED88. The sequence continues at coordinate 3,149 of NHEP01000234.1, forward strand.
AGGGGGGCTTTACGCCGATCCATTCGGCCCGGGTGGCGTTGCGACTGTTGATCCGTTTCTTCCAGACGAAACGCTCTTGCCCGGTCCGGATTTTGACCCCGAAGGCGTGATGTCGGAGCCAGGGCAGAAGACCCTCCACATCCAAGACATTGATTTTCGAAGCCACTGCTTGACATTTATGATGTGCCTCGAACAAGTCAGAGATTGGTCTCAGGCCAATCCCGATCATTTGCCGATCTTCATCCTTGTTGAACTCAAGGCGGAGTTTTTGGACCTCGGCGAGACCCTCGCGCTTTTTGATCTTGAATTTACAATTCCCGAACCCTGGGCCTTGGACGACCTTCTGGAATTACAGGATGGCATTCGGACGGTTTTCAGCGACAACGAAATCATCCTGCCCAACGACGTTCGCCGGGGCTATCCGACCCTGATGGAAGCCATTCAAGCCGAGGGTTGGCTGCCCCTCGATCGCAATCGGGGGAAGGTTTGGTTTGGGCTCGACAATGGTGGTTCGATTCTCGACGCGTATGTGGCGCAATATCCCGGGCTGGATGGCGCTTACCTCTTTACGAGCTCTCCGATCGACAGTCCTGAGGCAGCGTTTCGTAAGGAAAACGATCCCGCAGTGTCTGACCCGAGCATCGCGGAACTTGTCGAGCAAGGTTTTTTGGTTCGGACCCGGGCGGACGCCGATACGGTCGAATCTCGACAGAACGACCCGACGCGCCGAGATCTCGCCTTTGCGAGCGGGGCCCAGTTCATCAGTACCGATTACCGGGAACCGAATTCCAGCTTTTCGCCCTATAGCGTTCAGTTTCCCGGTCTGCCGGAGGGGACTGTGGCCCGCTGTGATCCCGTGCTCCCCCTAGAAGGCTGCGTGTCGGAGGACATTGCTCCGTAGTCGATACGCCGCACCGCCCAGAGGGGTCCGGACCGCTCAGTCGGCGACCCAGTTGATCGGCACGCAGGTCAGGCCGCCGGCTGCACGGATGATGGCTTCGAGCCAGCCATCCGCCGCGTGGGCGCGTTCGATCACGTAGGCGTGAATGGCGTCACTTTGCTCAATGGTCAGCTGATCGGCAAAGCTCGCCATTCCGCCGCTTTGCCGAGTCCCTCCGAGCACAATGTCGTTCCAGCTTTCGTGCACGGCGCGACTTGAATACCGAAGGTCGGGAAAGAGCCCACTGCCTTCGACGGCGAGGCCGTGGCATTGTCGACAAAAACGGGTGTAGAGGTCACGCCCCTGCCGAACAACGGCCTCGGAGGCTTTGGCGGGTGGAGCCTGCATGACTTTCGGGGGCTGCTTGGGCGGCATCGGCATCTTGGCCTTCCCCCCGAGCTTGAAGACGAGGAGCTGGCCTTCGTTCACATAGTCGAATTCAGCTTGGTCGCCCCCGTGTGAGCCGCCGATGCCCGCCATGATGGCGACGTATTGGATGCCGTCGATCGCGTAGGTGATCGGCGCCGCAATGACGCCCACGCCCGTATTGACCTGCCAGAGTCTTCGGCCGTTTTCTGCATCGTAGGCGGCAAAGGTTTCCCCGGTGCCTTGAAAGATGAGATCGCCCCCGGTGGCGAGTAGGCCCGCCGGCACGGCGCTTTCGTGAACAACCCGCCAGGCTTGACGATTCTTGACGGGATCCCAGGCCGTGATGTGCGTGGGCGAACAGACCGGAATATTCTTGAGGCCGTTTTGGATGCGGTCGGCAATCGGAGCCATGTCCTCGCCGGTGTTGAAGGCACCGGGGATAAACGTGAAGTTCTTGTCCGGGTTGTAGGGCACGCCGGTGTTCATCGAGGGGATGTAGACCAAGCCGGTTCGCGGGCTATAGGCCATCGGGTGCCAGTTGTGGCCGCCGAGGTGGCCGGGGACGACGAAGCGTTCCTGTTCGGACCAATCGGCTTCCGGTCGTTCCACCGGGCGTCCGGTTTTGAGATCCACATGGGTGGCCCAGCTGACGTCGACGTAAGGGTCGGCGGCGAGGAGCTCGCCGGTGGCCCGATCGAGGACATAGAAGAATCCGTTCTTGGGGGCTTGCACGAGGACTTTTCGCTCTTTGCCCTCGATCTCAAGGTCCAAGAGCATGATGTGCTGGGTCGCCGTGTAGTCCCAGGCTTCACCCGGTGTCGTCTGGTAGTACCAGACGAGTTCGCCGGTGTCCGGGCGAACCGCCAGGATGGCCGTCAGAAAGAGGTTGTCGCCTCCGCCGGGGCTTCGCATCGAGCGTTCCCGCAAACTGCTGTTCCCGACTCCGGCATACAGCAAGTCGAGTTCAGCGTCGTACGCAAAGGCATCCCAAGCGGTGCCGCCAAGGCCGGTCTCCCAACGCGCATCCGCCGGCCACGTTTCGGCGGCCAGTTCAAGTGCGGGGTTCTCGTGGGGGCCTTCCTTTGAGGCCGGCACGGTATAGAAGCGCCAAACGAGCTCACCGGTGGCCGCATCGTAGGCGCTGAAGTAGCCGCGGACTCCGAGATCCGCGCCCCCGTTGCCGATGATCACTTTATCTTTCACGACCCGCGGCGCCCCGGTGATCGTATACGGCTTGCTGGGATCGACGGTGAGTGTTTCCCAAACGGGCTTTCCCGTTTTTGCATCGAGGGCGATCAGCCGACCATCGATGGTGCCCACGTAGACGCGACCCTTCCAGAGGGCAACGCCGCGGTTCACCACATCGCAGCAGGCATTGCGGGCGGCGGCGCCGGGCACTTGGGGGTCGAAGCGCCAGCGCTCCTTGCCCGTGACGGCGTCGATGGCGTAGACACGGCTCCAAGCTCCGGTGGTGTAGAGCGTGCCGTCGGCCACCAGCGGGGTCGCTTCGAGCCCGCGCTTGGTTCCGGTCGCATAAGAGAAGGCCAGCCCCAGCTTTGAAACATTGCTGCGGTTAATTTGGCTCAGCGGGCTATACCGCTGCTCGTCGTAGGTTCGCCCGTAGCTCACCCAGTCGCCGGGGCGGGCATCGGCGGTGGCGATCCGCTCCGCATCCACCCAGGCCTCTTTTGGGGTGGGCTCCGCTGGGGCGGATTGACTGACCAGCAAGAAGAGAAAAAAGAGCAGCGGCCAGAGTGCTGCATCGACACCGTTTCCGACGGAATGACAAATGGCGCGGCGAAAGCGATCAGCAGGTTGATCGAGCATGCTGGCTTTTTGCCTCTCTTTGCTTCGGGCCCCAATGGGTCCTGCTTGAAGCGGAAAAAACACCGCCACCCGATGGCAGATCGGTGAGTTTCTGAGCGGTGCCCTCATCCCTCCGGGTTGTCTCGGTCAATGTGCGGAGTGGCGCCGCTGAGCTACGACAGAGTATATAGGACGATGGGGCGAGGACCTCTATCCTGCCTCGCTCCAGGGAGGCCCTTCCGTTGCAGACGATCCGAGAACGAGCCAAACACCAGTTGCCGTCGGTTTTGCTGACCCTGCTGAGTATTATTCAAGCCGTCGCGCTCGAATTGTTGTGGTCGAGCGTCCTGAGTCACCCGCATCTATGGGAACCGGGGCTCCCGGCCGTTGTGGGTTGGCTTCAGGCCGTTGTAGCCATGATGGGCTTTGTGCTGATTTGGCTCGTCTACGTCAGCATGGTGCTGCGTGTGGTTTGGGTGCCTCGTATTCTCGATACGGTTTACCCGTTCGTGATCGGGCTCTTAGAGTTTATCCTCGCGGAGATGCTTCAGCCCGAGGCCGTCGCCCTTTGGTTTGTGGTGCTCGCCGGCGCTTGTGCGGCGACTTCGTTTGCCACGCTCACCGGGTATCGATCGGCTCGGCAAGACCCTGCCAACGAAGAACTCTTCGCTCTATACAGCCCCTATTCAACGAGAGATCGGCTAGCCGGTTTAGGGCTCGTGGGGGGGATGTTGGTGCCCAGTGTTTTGATCGCGTGGATTGGAGGGGAGGTGATTTCCATCCTGGGCCTATTGTTCGCCATGGGGCTGATGGCTGCACAGTGTCGAATCGTGGCCGGATATTGGAATCGGGCACTGGGTCCCGAAAAACCAGAAGACGATGCCTCCGATTCTTCGGTCTAAGCGACCCTTGCAGTGAGGCCCTCAGTCGTTGGGGCGCTTGAGCGGAACCAGATTGGCCCCCGACGTTCGGACTTTCTTTCTTTCCGCGTCGGGAAGCGGGATGAGGCCCTTGTCGATCAGATATCCATCCGGTCCGGCCGCCCGCTCGCTGGTGAACTCTGCGATGTATTCCGGTAAGCCGGGCACTTGCGAAACGTGGGCGGACTTGACGTAGAAGTACAGCGGGCGCGCGATCGCGTAGCGCCCTGCGGCGATTTCTTCGAATTCGGGAAGGACGCCGTCGATTCGGCTGCCTTGAATCCGGTCTTCGTTTTGATCGAGGTAGGAAAAACCAAAAATCCCCAAGGCATTCGGGTTGGCTTCCAGTTTTCGGACGATCAGGTTGTCGTTTTCGCCCGCTTCCACATAGCCGCCGTCTTCGCGGATTGCATGGGCGACGGCTTTGAAGGCCTTCTTGTCTTCGCTCCGCATTTTTTTGAGCATGGGATACTGCTTGGCCCCCTTCTCCATGGCGAGCTCGACAAAGGCGTCGCGGGTACCCGATGTCGGTGGCGGCCCCAAGACTTCGATCTTCACGTCGGGGAGGGATGGATCAACGTCCTTCCATGTTCGATTGGGGTTTGCGACGAGCTTGCCGGCGACAGGGACTTCGCGAGCCAGTGCATCGAAGATTTGCTTCGTCGACAAGTCGTAGCGGGGCGCTCCTCTTTTATTGGCCAGCACGATCCCGTCGTAGCCGATCATGATTTCGACGATTTCGGCGACGCCATTCCCCTCGCAAAGGGTGACCTCGGAGAGCTTGATTTGGCGCGATGAGTTCGCGATATCCGGCGTCGCTTCACCCACACCGCTGCAAAAGAGTTTGAGTCCGCCGCCGGACCCCGTGCTTTCGACGACGGGAGTTTGGAACGCCGTGGTCTTGCCAAATCTTTCTGCGACGGAGGTCGAAAACGGGAACACTGTGGAAGAACCGACGACTCGAATCTGATCTCGCGCGAGGGCTGGCCCGGCGGAACACAGTAAAATCGAGAGGGCGAAGAGGGGGCAGATTCGATGGGCCATCGGTGGGGGGTTCTCCTCAAGGGCCAGCGGGTTAGGTCCGACTCATTATTCCCGTTGCGACGACGCGAAACTACCGCCTGGCGGTGGACAGATCATGGAGAAAATGTGACGATTACAAGAATTCAATGCCCCGCAGGGTATCCTCTGCGCCCGCTGTTGCCGGTCCACGCCTTTTTTCGGATTGGAATGGGTGACGGGACTTTGGCTCCGTTTCAGGGTCAGGTGAAAAAATGACCGGACAAGAAGGATCGCATCCCTTGATGGACAAACGGCTGGATGGGTTGCGCGAGCGACTGCTGCGGATGGGGGGGCTCGCGGAGTCGATTCTCGAGAAGGCCCTCCAGTCTCTGGCGGACCGCGATGCTGAATTGGCCGCCCAAGTCAAAGAAGACGATCTCGCAATTGATCGGCTTGACGTCGAAATCGATCAGGCAGTCCTCGAGCTGATTGCCCTCCAGGCTCCTGTGGCGGACGACCTGCGACAGGCTCTGGCCATCAAGGTCGCCGCCGTTGATCTTGAGCGTGTCGGCGATCTCGCTCGAGATATTGCTGACAGCACGGTCGCATTGCTCGAGCGGCCACTCGTTCAGCCCCCGGCGGCGTTTGCGGACTTGGTTGAGGAAAGTCGGCGCAGCCTCTCTGCGGCGTTGACGGCCTTCGCCGACGCGGATGCCGACAAGGCCCGGTGGGTCCTTCAGTCGGACGACCGGATCGATGATGACGAGGCGCTGGTGATCCGCGAGTCACTCCAGCGGATTCGAACCGAACCGGAGAGTTCGGAA
>NHEP01000235.1 GCA_002171515.1 bacterium TMED88
CGGCAGCATGGCTTTACGACTCGCGGATGTCCAGCCGCCAAATACGGCGACAACTTGATCTTGATCGATTAACTCAGCGGCCCGCGCGGCGAATGTAGGCCAGTCAGATTCGCCGTCTTCCTCAATCGGAATTACAGCCAAGTTTTGGTTGCCGACCTTCAGACCCCCCGAGGCATTGATTTCGTTGATGGCGAGGAGTTCCGCCTCGGCCACAGTGTTTTCAGAAATGGACATTGTGCCCGACCGAGAGTGGAGAATGCCGACCTTGACCTCGCCATCAAAGCGAAGGCCTGTCGCTACAGGGTCCGAGCAGCCAAGTGTCACGGCCAGCGCGAGAAAGAGCAGATGCTTGAAATTCTGAAAAATGAATTTCGGATTAGGCATCTGGCGAGAGAATAAATGACGGAGATTCGGCAAGAGATATCAATCTGAATTGTGAAGTTGTTGATGAAGGGAGTGAGTTCGCAATCGATCGGAGCTAATGCTAGGGCGCTTAGTTGAGTACAGGGTGGCCTCTTTCTTTCAGGCAATTCGTGAAGATCTGTTTAAAATCCGAGTTACTATCTCGAGCCATGGCAACGCCGCCGGTTGCGGCACCGCCGGTGGCTCCAGCGGCTGCGCCGATCCCTGGGTCACCGCCAATGGCACCCAATGCGGCGCCCGCGAGAACCCCCACCGCGGCGCCTTCCACGGCGCCCTCGGCGGTGTGCTTGCCTGAGGCGGCCCCCTTTTTCGCTAACTCCCGGCATTCGGCTTCATCCTGCGCCAGTTCCTCAGCCTTGGGGTCGTTCGCCGTATCGTCGGTCGGCGTCCATGAGTTTTGAGAGACACAGCCTAGGGTCAAGGCGATGATCAGCATCGATGCGCGGAGAGTCAGGGTGAGCGGGCTCATTCTTGACTGTTCACCTCTTTTGGCGGCTCTTGAGCCGGGGGGGCGAGAAGCTCGATTCGCCCCGGGGCCCACGCTCCACCCGGAAGTTCGGCCCCTGCGAAGAAGAGAAGAGGCTGATGGTGAGGGTAGTGCCCGATGATATAGGGACGCAAATGGTCGACATGTCGCCCAACGATGACCTTTTTCTCGGGTCGCGCATTAAACCAAAAAAGCGCCTCAAGGCCATGCTCTACAGCAGAATACGACTGTGCCTCTTGCACAAAAACGAGTAGAGGTCCTCGCTCTTCCCGCACGCGCTCGACCATCTCGATATAGGTTCGCTTTGTCTCAAAGTTGCCCTGGAGCTGAAAAATTTGGCCGATGCTTACGGAGGCGCCGAGCAGGACAGTAGTCCAAATAAGTGTTCGCGTGATTCGTGGGTCATGCTGGAGAGAATGAGCGGCCCATAGGGCACTGCCACCTGCCGCAAAGGGTAGGGCTTCGACGACCATTCGCGGGTCACCGAAAGCGTAAAGCGCATAGGCGACGGGGAGAGAGAGGCATCCGATTAGCCAGGGCGCCGCCGCGGACCAGTGGATCTGCTTTCGATCTATGCCCGCGGCCAAGAGCACAAATATCAAGCCCCCTGGCCAGAAAGAAAGCAAGGAGCCCCCGACGATCTCGAAGAGGTTGAGGATTCCATCCCACGGTGTGAAATCCCAGCCGTGGGGCAGACTGGCGCCGGAGTCGGTGAAACCCACCGAGCCTCTCGTTCCGAAACCCGGCCGCTGGAGTCCTTCCTGGGCAAGATCGTATCCAAATTGGAACATGTCGCCTGTCGAGAAGTGATTGTAGACAAGAAGCGGGACCCCGAAGAGCAGCAGACCTAAAGAAGACCCGATCACCGATCGAAAGGCCAGCTGCCTTGAATAGATGACCCATGCAACGAGGAGCAATAAGCCGATTGTCCCGTTTAAGGGTCGAACGGTGGCCATAAGCGAGATCGCCGCGCCGGCGATTGCCCAATAGGCGGCACTTTGGAGACCGGAATGACGACTGGCTGCGAGCGCTGCAATGGTCGCCACGAGACCTAGTAAAGCGCCCAACCCATGGGAGAAAAAGCTTGTGTTGAAATAAAAAAAATCGTAGGAAGATGCCGCGAGCGCAACAGCGAGAGCCGCGACTTCCCATGAGCTGCGCAGCATTCGAACCCAGACCGTCAATGCCACAAGGATCGCGGAGTACATGATATATCCGGCGACTTCGGCCAGACCGGCGATTTTCAGCAAGGCCAAGAAAGCAGGCCATCCCGGGGTGTACTGGCCGCTTAGAAATCCATCACGGACGAACGTTTGTCGAATCCTAAAAAAAGGCTCAAGCCAAGCTTGGATTTCGATTCCCCGAAAGTCATCGAAAACATACGTTGATTGGAATGCATAGATGTTTTCGTCTGGAGTAAAAGTGAGGGGGCTGCCTAGATAAAGTCGAATGAGCGTTACGGCAGACCCTGCAAATAGAATGAGCGCGGCGACGGCTGCGAAGCTCCATTGGCTCGAGCGCGATCGAATTGCTTCGAATTCGCGATTCCAAAGGGCAAGGGCGACTACCACGATGAGACCGATCCACACGAAGAGCTGTGCCACGACATAGGGGAGCTGAAGCCTTTCGCCGCCAAGGGCTTCCAAAAGGCCGGCTGCTGAGAGGCTCGTGATGAGTACAACAATAAATCGCGGCGAAAACGTCGTGCGGGCGCGAATCAAGGCGGCGGTGAGGAGCAAGCCCGTGCCCAGCAGACCAAACCGGAGCGATATCGCACCCGCGCTTGTGAGGAGCCCCAACCCTGCGGCCGCCAAGACGACGACTCGATCAAGACCCTTGGCGATATGGGGGGTGTTGGGCGTGTTCACGGTGAAGAAATCCTCAGCATTGTCAAGCCGGTCGGGTCTCGTTGTTTATGAGCCCAAACCTTGAAGGAGTGGGCGGATTTTCTGAGATCCTTGACCGCGGATCCGCATGCACCGCGACGAACTGCGGTGTTGAGGAAGCGTTTCGACCGGTCAGCCTCGTAGCCTGACTGTTCCGCGCTGAATTGAGAAGGTGGGCTGATTTCGCCCCACCATAGCCCAGTGGGACGAGCCCTAGGGTATTTTACGCGGCCTCGCGCAGCAAGAATGATGATCGGCGCTGGGGAAGCGCGAGGAAAACTTTAGTCCTGAACAGAAAAGCCGATTTGAGGGAAGAGAGGAAGAGCGCGAATTCTGTGTCGGGCGAAGAGCCCCGGACCCTCTCTCGGAGCGTTGAGCTCCCATCAAGCCGGGCCGATGGTTTGGTCGGAATTGCGATGGAAAAGGTCGATGAAATCTGAAGTCCAAGGAGTGAGACAGAGCGGGCGGTGGCCTGTCGAAATTCGACCGCCGTCGGGTTGGCCTCGGTTGGACTTGCCTTCCGTGTGGCGTCGGATTGACATTGTCTACATCCTGGGACTTCGGGATATCAAGGTTCGGTACAAGCAAAGTTTTGCGGGAATCACCTGGGCGGTGATTCAGCCCCTCATCACGATGTTTGTTTTTACAGCGGTCTTTGACGGTGTCGTCAAAGTGCCAACGGGCGGCAGCCCCTATCCACTCTTTGCTCTCGCCGCGCTCGTTCCTTGGACGTATTTCGTACATTCGATTACTAAGGCAACAACGTGTCTGATCGTCGATCAAGACTTGATCAGACGTGTCTATTTTCCAAGGCTCATTTTGCCGATCTCAGCCGTATCCGGCGGTATTGTCGATTTCCTGATTGCTTTTTCACTGCTCCTGATCGTCATGCCGATTTATGGAGTGGGTCCGTCATTGGCTATTTTGCTGATCCCAGCTTTTTTCCTTTTCTCGCTGATGACGGCTTTGACGCTCGGATTGTGGCTTTCGGCGATCAATGTTCGTTATCGAGATGTCAACAACGCCATCCCTTTCTTTACTCAAATCCTGATGTTTGCATCACCGGTCGCCTATCCTTCATCGGTTGTGCCAGCTCAATGGCAATGGGCCTATGCCTTGAATCCCATGGCCACAGTCATCGATGGTTTTCGTTGGGCGCTCTTGGACGGTCAGCCAGCGCCGGGGCCCTCATCTCTCGTTTCGATCGCAGTCGTCACGGTGGGGCTGGTCGGCGGTCTCTATTTCTTTCGTTGGCAAGAGGATCGCTTTGCCGATGTCGTCTAGTCGAGCGATGATCGAAGTTGAGGGCCTAGGGAAATCCTATTGGGTCGGCGGCGAACGCCTTGTCGACCACATGGGAATGCATGCATTGATCGAGTCTGCTTTGAGCGCACCCGTTCGCTGGCTGGGGCAGAACTTCATGCGTCGCGCTCAAACGTCCCGTTTTCCCATGACTGAAGGTCACATGAAGTGGGCGCTCCGAGACATCAGCTTTGAGGTGTGCGAAGGGGAAGTGCTCGGGGTTGTCGGTCATAACGGCGCAGGAAAGTCCGTCCTGCTTAAATTGCTGAGCCAGATCACGCGGCCCTCTGAGGGTCGCGCCCGGATCTATGGTCGTGTGGGCAGCATGCTCGAGGCTGGGACCGGCTTTCATGGTGAGTTGACCGGTCGCGAAAATATCCGGCTCGCGGGGGCGATCCTGGGAATGAGCCGGGCGCAAATCGCTGACCGACTTGACGAGATCGTTGCTTTCTCTGAGGTTGAGGAGTACATCGACACTCCGATTAAACGATATTCCAGTGGAATGATCATGCGACTTGGCTTCAGCGTCGCGGCGCATCTTGATACAGACATTATGTTGATCGATGAGGTGCTTGCTGTCGGCGATCAGCGCTTTAAGAGGCGCTGTATTGAAAAGATGAGAAGCGTCGCCACAAGTGGCAAGACTGTTGTTTTTGTGGGTCATGACTTGCAGGTACTTGAGCGCATCAGCGACCGGGCCATTCTGATTCGCCAGGGCCGGATGCAGATGGAGGGGGCACCCGGCGATGTCGTTGCCGAGCATGTCCGGTGGGCCGACGGACGGCAGTTAGACGATTAGCTGACGAACCCGGCCCGTGGCTCGCTCTTCGTTAATCTATCGAGCATGAAAATATTGCTCATGGTCCTTGTTTTTATCGGCGGCGCGCTTCAGCCCATACAGGCTGGAATGAATGCAGAGATGCAGCGGCACCTTGGAGACCGTTTTCAAGCGGGCTTTGTCAACGGCTTTATGAATGTTGTCGTGATCGGAATCAGTTTGGTGATTCTGTGGCGGGGGGGTCCCAGTTGGACAGCTCTTCAGGATGCTCCGCCGTGGGCTTTTTTGGCTGGCGCCATCGGTGCGCTGATCGTCTTGGTGCAGTTAAGTGCCGCACCGGTATTGGGCGCGGGAATCCTGATCGCTTTTTTTGTGGCGGGCCAAGTGTGCGGTTCGGTCGTGGTTGATGCATATGGTCTGGTTGGCTACGCGGTTCGGGGGCCATCCGGACTCCGGCTGATCGCCCTAGCTCTGGTGATGAGTGGTGTGGCGCTGGCGGCTGCCTCTACGCATTTCCAAGGACCGAGATAAACAAGCGTTTTCTGCTGAAAACTCGATAGTCTTGAGGAAAGGGCTGGACATGACACCGATTGAAATTGACTCAGCAGTCAGACAATGGGGCCGCGCGGCGCTTTCTTTCGACATTCTTTTGAGGCCAGAGTGTTATACACATTTTTTCTCTCGTGAAGTTCCGGGAGCCTTGGTCGCTTACCAGCGCTTTGGCTCATGCGAGGTAGTGATGGGTGACGTGGTTGCCCCCGAATCGGATCGGCTGAAGGTTGTCCAAGAATATCTGACGGATCGCATCGCACAGCGGCGGGCGGTTTTGGGGTTTTCTTGGCCGAAAGATCTCGCCGAAGCCGCGGTAGATGTGGGGGCCGCGGCTGCGCAGTGGACGGCTGAACCGGAGCTGGATCCTGTTCACTATCAGCCTTCCGGAAAGCACGCCAAGAAGCTTCGTTCCTACGTGCGCAAATTGAGATCGCATGGCGTCGAAGCCAGGGAGATGGCTCGAACGATCCAAGCCAAGGGCGGGGATCGGATCGCCACCGAACGCCTCGTCGCGGATTGGCTTCAGCACGGCCCGCCGAGGGGAAGTCATCTCCTCGAAGTCGAGCCGTGGGTTCGGTCCAACGACAAACGGTTCTTTGGTGTATTTGATCCCGAAGCCGAAGATCGACTGTGGTCGGTTCTCATCGCCCACCCGATCTGGGGTCGTGATGGTTGGCATTTGTGTCACCTCATGCACGACCATGAGGCCCCAAGAGGCGTTAACGAACTGGCTGTTCTCACCGCCGTCGAGACCTTTGCGGCCGAGGGCTGTGGTTACGCAACCTTTGGCCCCTTTGCGAGCCCCGAAGCAGGTCCTCTGATCGGTTTTGGGTCGATTTTGAAGCCCTTTCTGCGCAGGGTTTATGACGCAGTGGCGACTCGGGGCGGGTACACGCACACGCTTGAGTTTTACGAAAAAGTTCAGGCGCATCCTTGGGCTGATCGGTACATGGTGGTGACCCGAAAACATTTTCCCTTGGCACCCCTCCGGGCATTGCTCGACCTCACCCATGCCTTGGGGACTCACGGTCGTCATCCCATTGTGGGCCATACTCCCAGCGGCGCCCTGACCGCGGAGACGTCGCAAGAGATCGCCTGATTCTGAATTGAGGCCGTGTGGCATTTGAAAGCCCGTCCTTCTACCTGTTCCGGGTTCAGGGTGCTCGACGGGCTACACTCGCATTCAAAATTGCAGCTCTTGCCCACCGGGCGGGGCGCATCGCCGCAAGATCTGCAGGGGCCTGAATCGTGCCGCAGCCTAAAAAGCGCGCAGGAAAGAAGAAAAGGTCGGCGGTGAAAGCCGCGGACCGTCGGGAAAAACGGCAATCGGTCCCGGCGGACCCGTCCGCGCGAGAATCGGCCTCTGCGCTCGCTCGCAGGACCCGCGAGCGAGTTTCCAGCGGCACTCGCTCCGTTGCGCTGGAATCCGTTGCGCGGCTACGGGATTTCCAGAGGCAGGCGCGCGGCGCCATCCAGCCCGAGATGGATTCAGTGCCATATTTGTCCTTGGTTCGGGCCCCCGTTCTGCCGATGGGGTCTGGTGCTATGGGCCGGGAAATCACGATCGCGAGCTACAACGTGCACCGCTGGACGGGTCTCAATGGCCGGGCGCGCCCCGATCCCACCCGGGCGACGGCGGTGATTTCCGAAATCGCCGCGGACGTGATTGCCCTCCAAGAAGTGCTCCGACCGACGGATGGACCGGATCCCTTGGATGAACTGTGCGATGGGCTGGGCTTTCATTTAGCGTTTGCGGCGACGCGCCGTCATCGTCGCGGTGAGTTGGGGAATGCGATCCTCTCGCGGTACCCCATCACCTCCATATCGGTTCTCGATATATCCTACTCGCGGATCGAACGACGTGTGGCCCTCGCAGCGCGATTCGAGGCGCCGGCGGGCGGTTTGGGCGTGGTGGCGACCCACCTTTCTCTTGTGGACCGAACGCGTCATCGGCAGGTTCAGCAGTTGCTTGAACATCCCCAACTCAACGCTGGACCGTCTGTTCTCATTGGCGACATGAATGCTTGGCGAAAGTGCAAGGCTGCCCAAGACCTTGAGGAATCGTTGACGCAACACAACAACTTTGATTGGCCGGCGACTTTTCCGGCCGCCCGACCTCTGTTGGCTCTCGATCGAATCTACGCCCGAAAAGCCGACGTCGTGGCGATCGAGGCACACGACACCTCAGCCTCTCGAAGAGCCTCGGATCACCTGCCGGTGGTCGCGCGGATCGAGATTGAGAAAGAGGGTTGATTCCTCTGACCGGGCTTTTGCGAGAATTCGGGCGCCGACCAGACTCGATTCTCTGCACGGACTTTCTTAAATCTTGATCTTTTGCCAAGCCCCGGATCGGAATCGAAAAAGCAGGTAGGCGCTGAGCAGGACCATGTAGACTCCGCTGCCGAGCCACGCGCCAGTGAGCCCCCATTCCCAGTGGATTCCGATAAGCCACGCCAGGGGAACCTGGACGAGCCACGCAAGCAGCAGCCTTGCGACAAAGGGCGCGCCGGTATCCCCCGCGCCCCGAAGTGCACCGTCGGCGACGATCGAAAAGGCATCGAGGATTTCATAGAACGCTCCAATGAGCAGCAAGGGGCGGCCGAGCGCAATCACCTGCGGATCATTCGTGAAAATCCGCATCAGTGGCTCCGGAAAAATGATGAAGATCAGGCCCGTCACGATCGAAATGGCGGCGGCGAGTTTCTGCGATGAATAGAAGCTTCGCGTGGCGGCGGGGAGATCATTGGACGCCCGATAGCGTCCCACAAGGGTGGTCACGGCGTATCCGATTCCAACCGCCTGCATAAAGCTCATCGAGAGAAGAGAAACGAACGCTTGGCTTGCAGCCATCGATGAATCGCCCATCCAAGCCACGAAGGTCAGGAAGGCCGCGAAAGAGCTCATTTCGAGAAGAGCCGCTCCGCCGAGAGGAAGGCCGGTTCGAAGAAGGCGGAGCTGATCCTTCCAGCGCGGTCGGATGGGCCCGGTTCCAAAGCGTTCTTGCACTCGGGGCCGAAGCAGCAGGAAGAGGACGAGGGCTGTGCTGGTCCACTCTGCGATGACCGTGGCTGTCGCGGCGCCGGCGACCCCCCAGGCGGGAAGACCGATTCGACCAAAGATCAGGCCATAGTCGAGAACAACATTGACGATATTGACGAAGACCGTAATGACCAGGGGAGTACGGGTGTCGCCGATGCCGCGGTAGAACGAAAAAAAAATCGAAGCCATGCACAAGCCCACGCCTCCGAAAGCGCGAATGGAGAGGTACTCCGCCGCAAAGGGCTGCATGGCGGGGGAAAGGTTCAGGGCTCGCAGCAGGGGTTCAGCGAACAAAAGCACCGCCACCGCGAGGAGGATGAGCATTGGGGTCAGGAGCCACACGCCCTGCCAAGTCCATGCTCCGCACTGTCGGCCTCGGCCGGCGCCATGGTCCTGCGAGACGAAGGTCTGCACGACCGAGGCCATTCCGAGGAATGCGCAGATGAGCGTCCAGTTCCAAATCCCGGCAAAACCCACTGAGGCCAGTTCTGTCGCCCCCAGTCGCCCCACCATGGCGCTATCGACAACCCCCATGGTCGTGACGGAGACTTGAGAGAGGATGGCGGGATAAGCGAGAAACCAAACTTCGCCCAGCCCACCCCGATCTTTTTCAGCCTCTTTGAGGGCGGGCCTGGTCGGATCAGAAGTCGTCAAGGCCCGAACCTTTCACTCGCTCGCGATGGGGGTCATACGGGCCGGGCATGATTGAGGGGCTCCTTGGCACCATGATCACGATGTCGATCGCCCCGGTTGAGTCTCAAAATCGGCGACCGGATCGTCTCGTCACCGATCGGCGAAGGTTTAAACCGTCTTCAGCCGCTGGACTTCCGCCGCAACGGTGTCTAACACGCCCCACTCCCGCTTTCAATTGACCCGGGCTTGAGGGCAGGGCCGATTGCCCGAAGCCCCGAAGTTCCCTTTCATTGAAGGGATGCCGATGGTGTTGTCTCAAAGACGAAGGGTTTTCGGACGAGGATTCATCCGGTCACACGGGTGGTCCTTGGGAATAGCGATCGCCTTGCTCTGCGGAGTGTTGGGGTGTGAGGGCCTGCGCGGGGCGCATCTTTACTCTGAGGGGACCCAAGCGCTGGATCGCGGTGACACCGCTCGCGCGATTCGTGATCTCGAAGCCGCGTCGCGTATTGCGCCAGCTCGTTCGGACATCTTCAACCATCTCGGGATCGCGTATTTGGAAGCCGGAAAGCCCGAGGCGGCTCGGGTCGCCTTTGAGCGGGCGGTCGACTTGGATTGCACAAACCGAGCGGCCGAGGAGAACTTGAAAAACCTGGGTGTGGCGCGGCTCGCCCCGGCGGCACCCGCGGGGGAATAGCTGCTTGCCCGTCATCGAGTCGAGTCCGTCGACAGACCGGAGCTTCGTGCTGCTACGATGGCGACCATGGCGAACGAATTCGAACGCGAAGCCCTGAACCGTTATCTCGGCGAGCATAATCTCAAGCACACTCGCCAGCGCGAGATCATCCTCGAAGCCTTTCTTGAATCGAAGGGACATGTTTCGAGCGAGGATCTCTATCAGGTGATTCGGTCCGAAAACCCCCGCATCGGTTATACGACGGTCTACCGGACAATGAAACTGTTGGTCGAGGCGGGCTTAGCCGAGGAGCGTAACTTTGATGATGGCGTGACGCGTTACGAGATCGAACACGAACATCATGACCACTTGGTTTGCACGCTCTGCGGCAAAATCGTTGAGTTTGAAAGTGCGCTCATTGAGAGAACGCAAAGCGAAATCGCTGAGCGACACGGCTTCAAGGTCCTCAGACACCGGCACGAGCTGTATGGTCACTGCGCAGCGTGTCGAGACGACTGACCCAAGCAGTCGACGTCTTAGGGTCCCCTTGTTCCGCCTGATCGTCGCCGCGGTGATCGCTCTTCTTTTTGTTGCCTGCCAGTCGTCTGGGCGGCGAACTGAATCCGACTCGAATTCGCGAGCGGTGTCCCCGACCGGACTCTCCCTGGTCGTGCTGATTTCGATCGACCAGTTGCGCGCTGACCGACTGGATCGCCGGCTGCCCGGCGGCCTGGGTTGGATCGCCCGCTCGGGGCGAGTCTTCTCGAATGCACGTCTCGAACATGCTCGAACCGAAACATGTGCTGGCCATGCGACGATGTTGACAGGGCGGCAACCTGCCGCCGCCGGTCTGCCCGGAAATACAGTTGTGGACCGTGAGCGGATGGAAATTCGTTACTGCGTGGAGGATCAATCCTCTCGGGGCGCCATATTGGGTCGTCGCAGTCAGCCTGAGGAAGGTCGTTCCCCCCAAGCTTTTCGCGTATCGAGTTTGGGGGATTGGCTGAAGGCCGAACATTCCGACGCCCGAGTCTATTCGGTTTCAGCCAAAGATCGTGCGGCCATCGCCTTAGGGGGACAGCGCCCTGACGCCGCCTTTTGGTTGGATCGGGATGGTACGGGTCGCATGACGAGCAGTCGTTATTACCTCAAAGAGCTTCCGGACTGGGTCGGGACTTGGACCGTTGAAAAGATTCTCGCTCCGGTGCCGGAGGTCTGGCGGCATGCCAGCGGCGACCCACCGAACGGCGCGCGACCGGATGCTTTCGTCGGTGAATCGACCCGCTGGTCGATGACGAGCCCCCACCCCGTGAAGCCGGAGGGCGATACCGTTGGCTCGATCGATGCCTTTCTGGCCTCGCCCTTTTTGGACGACCGGACGCTGGCCTTCGCTCAGGAACTGGTCGCTCACGAAGACTTGGGCGGTCGGGGTGGAATCGACTTGCTCGCGCTGAGCCTGTCGGGAACAGACTTCATTGGCCACAGCTACGGACCTCATAGTCAGGAAGCGCGGGATGCCCTTCTCCGTTTGGATCGCGCTCTGGCCTCGTTCCTCGACTTCTTGCGGGATCGTCTGGGCCCGGAACATTTCATGGTCGTTCTCACTTCAGATCACGGTGTTCTGCCCCTACCCGAATGGGGTCATCAGCAGGGGGAAGGTTGCCCGTTGCCGGGCGGACGGATTCATCCCGCGGAGTTCTATGAAGGCCTATCCGTCGAGCTCGATGAGATCTTTGGTCCAGGGCCGGAGCAGGCGGATGATATCGGGCCCAGCGATTGGTTCCTTCGGAATGGCTACGAGATTTTTTTTCGTCCAGAAACGCTGGCCCGAAATGGTGCATCGATCGATCGAGTGACCGCCGTCGCCGAGCAGTGGCTGGCGCAACGACCCGGTGTCGCTCGGGTTTGGAATGGGGCGGACCTTCAGCATGGCAAGGGCAACGAGCCCATGCGGACCCTCTACCGCAATTCTTCATTCGAAGCCGGCGCTGGAGCGGATTTGATCATCGAACCCGCCTACGGGTGCCTCTTTACCCCGTGGCCCGCAGGAACCAGTCACGGTTCTCCGCACGACTACGATCGAGACGTTCCCCTCGTTTTTCTGGGCCCCGGAATTGATCCGGGGACGGTGGCGGGTGCGGCGGCCCCCGTAGACATTGCGCCGACCTTGGCGCGGGAGATGGGAATTACCGCACCGCCTGAACTGGATGGTTCGCCGCTTTTGCTGTGGGAGGAAGACTCTCCTCGGAGCCCCGATCACTGATTCCTTTGCCCACGCGCTCCATTTAGCCGAGCCACCGTTTCACCGATGAACGGTCTATGAGAAAAGGCGAAGTGACGTGTCCGATCTGCAGCGCAGATATTCCCCTCGCCGGGGACGAATCTCCAGGGGATGACCTCTCTTGCACCGTCTGTGGAGCGCCCCTGCTGATCAAGCCGAGCGAAGAAGACTGGGAAATCGAAGAAGATTTTTAGCGAGGGAGAAGAGGCCTCTCGGCCTCAGGAAGCATTGCTCTGAGACGTGGCGAGGTCCTTCAGATAACGGCCATAGTGGTTGCTCTCCATGCTCTCCGCGATGGATTCTAAATCTTTTGCGCTGATCCATCCCTGGCGGAAAGAGATTTCCTCGATGCAGGAGACCTGCAGGCCTTGACGTTCTTGAATGGCTTGGATGAAGCTTGAGGCTTGCTGAAGAGACTCATGGGTGCCGGTGTCGAGCCAAGCCACGCCGCGTCCGAGGAGCTCGACATGCAAGGCCTCTTGCTCAAGGTAAGCCAAGTTGACGTCGGTAATTTCTAGTTCTCCCCTCGCCGAGGGACGGAGGCCCTTCGCGATTTCGACCACTCGTTCATCGTAAAAGTAAAGACCCGTCACCGCGTAGTGGGAGCGGGGGTGGCTGGGTTTTTCCTCGATGCCGACGGCCCGGCCGTCTTCGTCGAAGTGGACGACTCCATAGCGCTCGGGATCGCGGACTCGGTATCCGAAAACGGTTGCGCCTTCGGTGCGACGCGCAGCGCGTTCTAGGCTGCCTCGGATTCCGGTCCCGTAAAAAATGTTGTCACCGAGCGCTAAGGCCACGGGCTCGCCTTGGAGAAAGGACTCTCCAATCAGGAAAGCTTGGGCGATGCCCTCGGGCGCAGGTTGACCCTCATATTGGATTCGAACGCCGAGATGAGAGCCGTCTCCGAATAAGCGTTGAAAGGAAGCGAGATCGTTCGGGGTCGAAATAATCAAGATGTCGCGAATGCCCGCCAGCAGGAGCATCGACAGCGGGTAGTAGATCATGGGCTTGTCGTATACCGGTAGCAGCTGCTTGCTGATGCCCCGGGTCACGGGATAAAGACGTGTCCCCGATCCGCCCGCTAGGATGATGCCCTTCATCGCCACTCCCGATCCGCCATTGGCTATTCGCCTGCGGGGCTCCATGCTACGGCAGATCGCGAGGCGAAAGCATCCCTGTCCCGTGTGAAACCGGCCTGGAGTGGACGATGAGATCAGGCTGAGATGGGGTTAGGCGCTGGCTCGATGCTCCTCGCTCAAGTCGTTCCATTCCCCACACAGGCGAACTCGCCCACTTTCCAGCATGTGGATCACCGTGGCGACGATTTCTGTCTCGTCATGGGTCACTTCACCGACGGCTTCGATGAGGTCAATGAGGTTGAGCTCCTCTTGGGGATCTCCGACTCGATACGGATTTCTCTGGCCGCTCTGAATCGGGTTCACCTCATAGGAAATGGAGGTGTGTTCTACGGGTACGCTGCAGGTTTCCGCCGGCATTTTGATGTTCCCCCATTGAAGTGTGTTTGCGGCTTTGATTTCGGTGCGCGCTTCTGGCCGCCCTCATGTCGACTGATCGACCAAACGGGATTCGTTCTTCAGTGTTTGCATCATTCATGCCCGGGTGATCCGAATTTCTTAAATAATAAAAAGTGAATTAAATAGGATACTTACGGCGTAATTTTGCCCCCGGGGTCGAGTCGCTTTCTCCGAACCCGAACGCTTTGGTGCAGGGGTGCACCCAAAACGGACAGGTCGTCGAGGCTAGAGGGGAGGGGGCTGGGCCCGTTCAAGGCGATAGCTCAGCGCCTCGGCGACGGCTGGCGCTGAAATGTGCCTGTCTTCGTCGAGATCCGCGATGGTTCTGGCGACTCGAAGCACCCGCCTGGCCGCTCGAGCCGACAGGCCGAATTGATCCACCGCCCGGCCGAGCAGGCCCAGGGCCTCTCCGTCGGGTGCTGCGTGCTGATCAAGCCCCCGGTCCTGCAGGCGCGCGTTGCAAGACTGGCGCAGGGTGACCTGAAGCGTCCGAGCGCGCAGGACTGATTCCGCCTCTTGCTGACTGCTGGGCCCCGTTGGGCCGAAGTTAATTTGGTTCCAGCTTTGGGCAGGCACCGTCAGATGAAGATCGATTCGATCGAGGAGGGGTCCTGAGAGGCGCTGCCGGTACCGTTCAACACTCCGGAGGTCGCATCGACAATCCTGTTGAGGAAAACCGAACCATCCGCATGGGCACGGGTTGGTGGCGCAGACGAGTAGAAAGTCGGCGGGGAAACGACACCTTCGACCGGCTCGCGCGAGGTCGATGAAGCGTTGCTCAAGGACTGGGCGCAGGGACTCACGTACACGACGGTCGAACTCCGGAAACTCGTCGAGAAAAAGAACCCCCGTATGGGCCAGCGAAACCTCGCCGGGTCGTAGGGGCTGCCCGCCCCCCAACATCCCGGCGGCGCTGGCAGAATGGTGGGGGGCCCGGAACGGACGGTGGTCGATCACTTGATCCCCCTCGCTCAACAGGCTGGCTGCTCCGTGAATTTGAGTGGCCTCTAACACCTCCTGGTCCGAGAGGGGTGGGAGCAGCCCCGGGAGTCGCTGGGCCAGCATGGTCTTCCCGGCGCCAGGGGGGCCGTTGAGCAGGACGCCGTGGCCCCCAGCGGCGGCGATCAAGAGTCCTCTTTTCGCCGTGGCCTGCCCGCGCACGTCGCGTAAACAGCCGAGGGTTGATGGGGTCTTGGTTCGCCGAATGNTTTNAACCGAAGGAAGGAGTTGGACGCCGTTCAAGTGTTCCAACACGGCTTGTAGGCTGGGTGCGCCGATCACCCGAATCTCCGGCGCTAAGGCCGCTTGCGGAGCTGAGTCGTGGGGTGTGATAATTGTCGAACAGCCCGCGGCTCGAGCCGCGAGGGCCATGGAAAGCAGACCGCGAACCGGACGCAGGCGACCATCCAACGCAAGCTCTCCGAGAAAAGCGACCTGCTCGGTGACGCCGGGTTCGAGGGTGCCGCTTGCATGTAACACACCGACTGCGATGGCAAGATCGAGGGCTGCACCCGACTTCGGGAGCGAGGCGGGGGCCAAATTGATTGTGACCCGGCTCTGCGGGAATGGAATGCCCGAAGCGGCGATTGCGGCCCTGACTCGGGCAGCGCTTTCGCGAACCGAAGTTTCGGGAAGGCCGACGATATCAATCCGTGGAAGCTGGGCGCTGATGCGCACCTCGACTTCGACCGGATGCCCTTCGACGCCGACGAGAGCGGCGCTCATTACTCGGGTCACGCGAAGGGATTCTCCGTCGGGACCGAGCGGTCAAAAGGGGTGTCGGGCTGGGTCGAGTAGTCCGGGGTCTGGTTGGCCCAGCGGGCTGGCGCCGGTCAGATGGGAGGACAGGGTTCCCAGGGTGGACCCCTGTCCTCCATCTTCTGAAAGCCCCGCGAGGAGCGGGTCCGTCTGGAAGGAAGTGGCGCCAGCGCCCTGTGCGTGTCATGGAAAAATACAAAAAGTCCCGAGTGGCTCGAAAAAACACGGATTTTGGGCATTTTTTGCTCCGCCAAGGACGTCTGGGGTGTCGAAATGGGCGAAGCGGTGATGATAAAGAAGGGACCGAAGGATGAGATTTGGAATGTGGCTCGCCCGCTCTGAGAGGTGGCCGGGGCTTCTGCTGGCCCTCCTGCTCCTGGCCATCGGTGGCTGCCGGACCGGCCACGCACCGGCGCCGTCTGGTGACCACGCTGCGTTCTCGGGGCATCGGGCGCTCTTGTTGGGCCGGGAGCTTGTGGCGCTCTCCTTGGCGACGCCCGAAGCCTCAGGCAAAGGCCAGGGTCAAGCCTTTGGCTGGATTCAGGAGCAGCTGAAGGCCATGGGGGCTGAATTGCGCTCACCCGAGAATGCAGATTCCCCCGCTGAGCGCCTTGATTCGGGGAGTCCACTCTTTGGTGTTCTGCCCGGACGTTCTGAGGACGTTTTTCTTTTGGCCGCCACCTGCTGCGCTGAATCCAACGGGGCTTCGCGCGAGGGGCGCGCCTCCCTCGAATCGGTTTCCGGTGCGGCCGTGGTCCTTGAGCTGGGACGGGCTCTGCAACACCGCGACAGGCCCTTCACCATCGGGCTGGTCTTTATGCCAGACCCGCCCGATCCTGGGCAAGCGCAGAGGAACGGGTTGTCGGCGGCGCTCTCCCGGGAACCCCTGCGTCTGGCCGTCTTTTTCGAATCGCTGTCCTGGCCAACGCTTGAGGTGATCCGGGATCTTCACTCCCAGGGCGTTTATCGAGAGGCTTTCTGGGAGAGCGCACAATCCCTCAACCTCGGGGCCGTTTTCGTTCAGAGCGCTCCATTTGCCTCGCCCCCAGGCCCCCATCGCCTTTTACTCGAGGAAGACTTTCGACCTGTCGTCGCGCTTGTGGGCGAACCAGGCCCCCCACCCGATCGCCCCCAGTCCGTTGAGCAGCGTCTTGATGAGTTTGGCCAAGTGGTTCTGGATGCACTGGATCGGATCGCCGCTCGTTTGCAGTCGATCGATGAATTTAGAGGAGACGTTCCAGAGAGAGACCTTCCCACGGAGCGATCGGGTCGGCCGGATTGAATGCGCGGTCGTGTGGTTCGGGGCAGCCGTCGCGCTCGACTATGCTCCCGCCTTTGAGTGTGCGCGGGCTCAAGAGAGGCTCAGAGGTGTCGGGCAGAATGAAAACAGCCCCGAGGATTTTTCGACTCATATGGGCCTGGGTTGCGATTGGGATTTTTGGGCCCACGGCGGACGCCTTCGCGACGGAGCCAGCGCCGGTCGAAATCGAAATCGTCTCGCCGGGATCGGACGAGATCGTTCGAAACCGCGTGAACGTGGCTCCGGTTCGAGGAAGAGCGCTTTCGGGCAGCGACGCCCCCAAGGACTTCGACGTCCTGATTGCAATCGATGTCTCCCACTCGAGTCGGTTCCCGAGCGGCATTGATGTGGATCAGGATGGCGAGACGGGTCTGAACCCCCAACAAGAGCTCGTGCCGCCTGGCACTTACCCTGAAGGCATGGTGTGTAGCGATCCGGAGGACACGATCCTCGCTGCAGAGGTCCAAGCCGCGCACCAACTATTGAAGGTGCTGGATCCTGCTCAGACCCGGGTGGGGGTCCTCGTCTTTTCGGGCGCCGTGGATTCCGCCACAGGGCTGCGTCTCCGTTCCGACCAGCGCGATGCGCTTTTGAAAGTTCCGCTGACGAACGATTTCGATGCAGTTGCAGGGGTGCTCGATGCGATTCTTGAGGAGGGACCTTACGGCGCCACCAATTTCGCGGCAGCGATTCAGCTTGGCGTCGTTGAGTTGGCGGGTTTGTCGCGGGCGTACAGCGAGCCGCGTCCCGGGGCTCGGAAAGTCGTGCTCTTCTTGACCGATGGTGTGCCGACCTTCCCATTTGGAAAAGGGACAAGCCCGGATCCCGAAGATGCCGAGGCCGCAGTCGCGGCGGCTCGCTTGGCGAAAACGGCCGGGGTCACGATCAATAGTTTCGCGATTGGACAGCAGGCGCTGGTCTCGCCCTTGGCCTTGAAAGAAATTTCTTCCATCACCCAGGGCACATTCACGGCGGTTAGGAATCCCGGGGACATCGTGAATTTTCTATCGGGCGTTTCGTTCGCGAACATATCCGATGTGGTGGTGACCAACTTGACGACCGGAGATATTTCTTTTGACGTGGAGTTGCTTCCAGACGGCAGTTTTTCGGCGTTTGTTCCGGTCCGCGAGGGGGGTAACCGGATTGAGATTTCCGCTTTGGCCTCGGATGGAGGTGAGCGGCGTCTCCAGATGGATTTGGCGTTCGAAAAATCGGGATTGACGCCTCGTGAGTTGGCCATAGAGCTTGAGCGGGTCAAGAAACGCAATCAGGCACTGATGCGCTTGATCGAACAGAGAAGAATCGAAGCCTTTCGGGAACGGCAGCGTAAGCGCATCGAAGTCGAGACCGAAGCTACATCGGGGCAGTAGCGGCCTCGCGAATCTGTCGCCGCGTGAGTCGTCCTCCGATGTAAAAGGAAACAACGTCCGTGATGCCATCCTCATCAAGATCCTCTTCTCTACGAATGAGGAGCGAATTTCCCTCTTGCATCTCGAAAAAATCGATCACATCGGCGATTCCATTTCCTCCACGGTCACGCTCGATTTGAGCAACGCGTTCAAGGCCTGATTCGCTGACGTAGCGTGTCCAGAGATCCATACGGCCGTCTTGGTCCCGGTCTTCCTCGCTTCGAATTCGAAGTTTTTCTTCGTAAAAAATCACCAAGTCGACGACGCCGTCGTTGTTGGCATCGTGTCGCTCCTCCGTCAGCGCATCGCCTCGATAGCGGTAGAAGACATCCCGTACACCATCATCGTCTCGGTCAAGTTCGCGTATGGCGACGCGCCCCCCCTGGTAGCTTTCGAAGACGTCTGGATTGCCATCGTCATTTCCGTCGAGGGCGCGCTGCGTGGGTGTTCCAGACTGATAGAGGGTCCAGGCATCGAGGATGCCATCGTAGTTCCGATCCTCTTCCTGCCGAATTATTTCGCCTGTTTGACGGTCAATGAATCGAATCAATTCGGGCTTTCCGTCTCCATCGGCATCGAGGGTGAGTCGATGAACGCGTAAAGATGAAGTGTTGCCCCATGTTCCCGCCGCGATCGTCTCCGAGGTGCGGTCAAAAATTTCTTCCGGGAGAGCACGGATTGGAGGGCTCGTTGCGGCGGTGCGCGGGTCTGTGTTGTTGAGGCCCTGGGGAACCGCGGCGATGAGAGGGTCTTCATCACCCGCTTCCCCGCGGATTTTTTTCAGCAGTCGATCTTGCTGGCTTTGTTGGTCGAGTAGGGCTTTTTCGAGGGGGGCGGCGGCTGTGCGACGGGTCGCACGCTTCTGTTCCGCGGACCGGGCCCAATCTGCCTGATTGGCCTGACGGGCCCGGCTCTCCTCGCCGGCGCGTCGCGATCGCTCTTCTTGGTCCTGTCGCGCGTAGGCCTCGGCTTGTTCTAACAAGCGAGCCTCGGCCGGGCCGGGCGCGTCCATTGGAGGCGGGTCGGCCCAGGCAGGATTCAGGGCGAGGAGTCCGGCTCCGAGCAGGAGCACAGCCCGGCGTAGGCCTCGCTGGCAATTCGATGGGCGGGCTGGTGAAAGGCCCGTCCCTGGAAGGACTATTTCGTTCACGACCCCGACGAGGATTCCACAGTCTGGCCCAGTCCGGCAACGGAAGGGCGCGGACTTGTCCTGGCGCGGCGGTCGCTCGCCCTTGCACGGGTCTGAGCGGCCCCTCCCAACCCAATCAACCCCCAGGGGCATCTTTGTCGGGTTTTCACACCGTCGGCGGTGCTGGACTGCTCTAAACTCAGGGCCGGGCGCCCTCCGGCCGTGACGCAGCGCGTCGGTGATTGGCGTCACGAGCAATCAAGCGCCGGGTGGGTCGTTGTCCCATTCGGGCCTGAGACTGAGGAGAGCGATCGACATGGGTCTCACTCTGATCCGCAAGAGCGCAGGTCTCCCCCGGAAACGTGACCCCAAGGTGGCGCTTGTCCTCGCCGGAGGCGCTGTATCGGGCGGCGCGTTCAAGGTGGGTGGACTGAAGGCGCTCAATGACTATTTGGTGGGTCGGGATGTCACCGGGCTGGACACCTATGTGGGCTTGTCTGCGGGCGCATTGCTCGCTGTGCCGTTGGCGGGCGGCATCGGGCCGGATGAAATGATTCGGGTTCTCGAGGGAACCAGTGAACGTTTCGAGCAGTTGCGTCCTCTCGACTTTTACAACCCAAACTGGCGCGAGTTCATCGGGCGCCCGGCTCGACTGGGTGCGGATCTGGCTTCTTATCTGCCCGGGGTTTCGCTCGACTTCCTGAGGCAGGTGCCCGGCCTGCCCGATATTCTGGGTGCACCGACACGTGATCTCATCAACCAGCCTACCTGGGCCGGCGTCGAGCGTCTTGTCATGGCGATGATGAAGCAGACGACGCCGGATCGGGAGCTGCCGTCTCCCATGAACCACCTGCCGTCCGGGTTTTTTGACAACAGCTCCTTGGAGCGTTGGATGCGGCGTGGTCTCCAGAGAAGTGGCTTGCCGAACAACTTCGGAGAATTTCAGCGCTCGCGAGACGTTCGCCTCTATCTCTCAGCGTGTGACTTGGATACCGCGGATCGAGTGATCTTTGGAGCCGACGAGAATAACGATGTCACCATCGCACAAGCGATCCAAGCCTCGACCGCTTTGCCGATTTTTTATCGCCCCGCTCGACTCAACGGCGTTGACTACGTGGATGGGGGTGTTCGAAACACAGCCAATATTGATGTGGCGATTGAAAAGGGCGCGGATCTCATTATCTGTTACAACCCATTTCGTCCGTTTCTGAACAAAACCGACGAGGAAGTTGTGGACCCTCGTTACTTTGCCGACGGACGGTATCTCTCGGACCGTGGCCTGAAGTTGGTGATCAATCAGGTTTTCCGGACCCTGTTGCATTCCCGCCTGAAGCTCGCTCTGCAGCGCTACCTCGCCGACGACCGATTTCAAGGCGACATCGTTTTGATTGAACCGCGAGAACATGACCGTCACTTCTTCGATCTGAACCCCATGGCTTTTTGGCGTCGAGCAGAGGCGGTACAACATGGTTTCGAGTCGGTTCATGACACCATCGAACGGAACTTCGAGGAGCTTCAGGAAGTGCTGGGCGCCTATGGACTCGAAATGAGTCGCGAAGCCGCTGCAGATCGTGCCCAGCAAATTCGCGAGGAACGGGGCTGGTCGCCCGCGGACTCGCCGGCAACCTCCGATCGCGAGGCCGCCAACCTCCGGTTGGTGCACGGCTGAGACCGGCCGTTCGGGCCCGGCAGTTGCCAATACTTAACGATTTCGGTATATTGACGACTCCATGAGGGACCCTTTTGCACCCTGAGATCGACGCCGCTCCTCCGGTGTCCCTGGGGGGTCCCGCGGAAGCCTCTCAGAGGGCCTGCATTCGCGGGCGGGGCGTGGTCTAAAGGGCCGCCGCGCCCGATTAAAAAACATTGGCGGGAAAGGGTTTGCCCCTTCCCTAATTGGCTGGACCCAACTCCTCGGAGCGGATATGGAGGCGTCCCGGTTTTATCGATGTGCACCCTGATCGCCGTTCATCGTTGCATCCCGGGTCGCTGGCTCGCCGTCGGGGCGAACCGGGACGAGTTTTTCGATCGTCCGTCGGAGCCTCCGCGCCTCAGGCTTTCCGGGGAGACCCCCGTGGTCGCGCCCCTCGATCGTCGGGCTGGGGGGACGTGGCTCGGTGTAGGGGCCCACGGTGTTTTTGCGGCGCTGACCAACTTGGCCAGCGGCTTGCCGGATCCGACCATGAAGTCTCGTGGCTCGATCGTTTGGGACGCACTCTCGTTCCCCAGCGCCCGGGAGGCAGCGGATGCGATGGAAGCCCTGCCGCCTCGGACCTACAACCCTTTCAACTGCTTTGTCGCCGATGAAGAGGAGGCTTTCTTGGTCACCTATCGAGACCGGGCTGAGGCGATTGCGCTTGAGCCAGGTGTGTATGTGATTGGGAACGCCGATGCCTTGGCCTCGCGGCAAGAGCGGATGGCGGACGCGAACAGCGGCGATCCAAGGCAGGCGCGGGTCCAAGGAGTCGAGGCCCGCGTTCAGGCGGTACTGAGCGGTTCGGGAAAAGATCGCTTGGCCGCCCTGCGCACGATTTGCCGGCTGCATGGAGCCCCGGAAAACGAGCATGCCGTCACCTGCATTCATGGTTCGGACACATACGGAACCCGCAGTTCGATATTGCTCGAGTTGTCCGAGGTCGATCGGGAAAGCCGTCTGTTGTATGCGGACGGAGCGCCCTGCGAGTCGGAATACTCAGATTTTTCATCTCTGTTGGACGAGCTCAGGTGTGCGCCGAGCTACGGATCAACCGAGTCACTCATGAGGATAAGCAGTTGAGAAGAATCGGAAGCAACATTCGTAAGAAGAATTCTGAGGGGCGGTCTCATCGGCTGACCCAAAATATTATCGAGTACTCAACGACCGAGCCGCCGAAGAACGACTATCCGCGACGGATCGTGTCACCGCCGAGACCGGCAGCGTGCTGTAACGATCAAAACCGGATCAGCGTTGGGAGTGTCCGCGAGGTCGAGGGCTTCAAGTTCTGTTACAAGGTTTGCAAGGAGTGTGGGCATGCGGTGAAGTACTTTTTTCCCGCCATTGAATCCACGAGCGAGGCCGTCAAGAAGTACCGGGATAGTCAGAAGTATCTTCTGCAATAGACTCCCACACGGGATCGTATTGGAACTTCAGGGCGGTCCCGATTGGGCCGCCCTGATTTCGTTTGAGGTCCGCGACGGGAAGGAGTGGTCTGGTGGGTTCGGGCGATGTGATCACGACAGCTGCTCAAGCGGGTGCCTGGCTTGAGGGTCTGATCAACCATGAAAAATTGGGGAGCTTTCGCTCTGCCCGACTTGATCTGGCGCCCATCGAAGCCTTGATGGTGAGGCTCGGCCATCCAGAACACGACTTGTCGATTCTCCACGTAGCGGGCTCCAAGGGAAAAGGTTCGGTCTGTTTGTTGGCCGAGTCGATGCTCGGTGCGATGGGCGAAAGAGTCGGGACTTTCACGTCGCCGCACCTTGAGAGATGGACGGAGCGGTTTCGAGTGGGAGGACATGAGGTTGCCTCGGGCGAGCTCGCTGCGGCGGCGGAGATCGTTCGACCCCATGTGGAGTCGATGCGCGCGACGCCGGCGGGACCTGTCCCCACTTTCTTCGACGCCACGACCGCAATTGCCTTGGTGCTTTTTGCAAGTCATCGAGTCGATCGCGCGGTCATCGAGGTCGGCCTGGGAGGGCGCTTGGATTCGACCAATGTTGTGCAGCCTGCTGTGACCGTTGTGACGCAGATCGAATTGGAGCACACAGATAAGCTGGGATCGCGATTAGAAGACATTGCATTCGAGAAGGCGGGTATTCTCAAGTCGGGCATTCCCTGTGTGACGGGCTCATTGGTTGAGCCTGCCCAAAGAGTGGTCGACGCAAAGGCGCAGGAGGTCGGGGCGCCGATGGCGCGGCTCGGTCGAGATTTTTTTCTGAAACGGAATGTTGGTGACGCGAGTTCCAATCGTCATTTTGATTTTGTCGAGGGGGAAGAGTCGATTGCGGGATTAGAGTTGCCGTTGTTGGGCCGGCATCAGTTCGATAATGCCGCTTTGGCGATTGCGGCCATTCGTCGCTTGCGAAGCCTTCAGGACAAGAGAGAAAAAGAACAGATCCGCGCGGGTCTTTCCCATGCTCAGTTGCCCGGTCGGCTTGAAATTCTATGTGAACATCCGCGCGTGATCGTCGACGCCGCTCATACCGAGGCCTCCGCCCGATCCCTGGCCGAGGTGCTGGCTGGGCAGCCCGCAGCCCGCCGGGGTCTCGTCCTCTCGATTTCCCGTGATAAAGCGGTCACGTCGATTCTCCAAATCCTGGCCCCGGTGACCGATGAGATTTGGCTGACGCGAGCCGACCCTAACCGTTCGAGTGACCTCGACGTGCTTAAAGAGTGGGTGGGTGAGTTCATGCCCGGCGTTCCCCAGCACGCCATCGAAAGCGCAGAGGAAGCCACCCGCGCGGCTTTTGGCTCAATGGGCCCCAAAGATCTGCTGTGCTGTGCTGGATCGGTTTACTTGGCGGGTGCGGCCCGGCGAACGCTCCGAGCCCTGACTTCTCCTCGCCTCCCGTCCCCGCGTTCATAAGGCCCCGTCCGACCTGGGATTCGGGTCGGCCTCGGCTGGGGCCCCTGCCTTAGGCAGTCGCTATACCTCCTGCCTATGCCTTTCGCCCTTGCGCAATATTCATCGGGTCCCGGTTCTGCCCGGGTCATGCCTCGGGGGTTGTCCGTCACGGTGGGGGAGGGGGCCGACCGGCGGATCCATACCGAGGTCGATGGTTTAAAGAGTGGTGAGCGCCGTTTCTGCGACGGGACGGTTGGGCTGACTTTGAGTCGGCTTGATCATGGCTCTGGCGCCACGCTTGAGATCGACTTAGAGAATTGTGGAGAGCGCCCACTCTTTATCGAGTCCGTTTCGGTCCGGGTGAGATGGTGTGGTCACGGCGCCCGCTCACACCGCTTTCTTCGCCATGGCTGGCAGTCGTGGTCCTACACGGGGTATCGGGATCTCGACGAGACGGGCGAGCCCGAATTTCCTTCTGGAGCCTGGCTGCGCGGAATGCATCATTGCGTCGGTGAACCCGCTCCGGAATGGACGGGCTGGCATGAGTCCGCGACGCTGGCCGTGGTGGGTTCGGCCGAAGCCGGTGATTCCTGCGTCGCCGGCGTGCTCGAAACGGGTCAAAATTTTGGCATCGTCCATCTCCGTCCTCGCGCGGTTTCGCCCGAAGACCAGGAGCGTCCAGTCGATTTGGATGTGGAAATTCGCATCGAAGCCGCTTTGGTACCCGGTGAGCGACGCAGGCTCGAAGCCGTTCGGATTGCCACGGGTCGTGATGCCAATGAGCTCCTCGAGCGATTCGCAACGCTCTGGGGCCGCCGTGCTGGTGCTCGAACCGACGCGACTTCTCGGCTTGGGTGGTGCAGTTGGTATCACTACTTTCATCGCGTCACGCAGGATGACCTGTTTCGAAATTTAGATGCCTTGGCGGCCTCGAGAGAGTCGATTCCCGTTTCGGTGGTGCAGTTGGACGAT
The DNA here is from genome assembly GCA_002171515.1 of bacterium TMED88. Taxonomy (GTDB): domain Bacteria; phylum Myxococcota_A; class UBA9160; order UBA9160; family UBA4427; genus TMED88. The sequence goes on from NHEP01000235.1 coordinate 24,705, forward strand.
GGTTACCAGCGCACAATCGGAGATTGGCTTGAGACCAACGAAAAATTTCCGATTGGCTTGGAGGGGATCGCTAAGGCGATTGGCGAAGCCGGCTTTGAGCCCGGTCTCTGGACGGCCCCGTTTGCAGCATCGGCGGAGAGCGGGGCGTTGTGCACGCACCCTGAGTGGGCTCTGAAGGATCGTTCGGGATCGGCTGGATCAGCGTGGCTTCGGGGGTCTTATAACCCTGAATGGAGCAAGGATGGTTGGGTGTACGCCCTCGACACGGCCAATCCAGAATTGCTCCTTCACCTCGAAGCCATTTTCAAGGAGTTAACCGGGCTCGGTTTTGCCTATCAGAAGCTTGATTTTTTATACATGGCCGCGATGGAGGGTCAGAGTTCAGATCCAAGCCAGACTCGCGCAGCCCGTCTTCGCGCGGGACTGGCGGCGATTCGCCGAGGGGCCGGCGAGCAAGCATTCCTGCTGGGCTGTGGTTCTCCTTTTGGCGCCGCCGTGGGCTGGGTGGATTCGATGCGAATCGGTCCAGACGTCGCGCCCTCTTGGGAGGTTGACCAGCCCCTCGTCATTCCGGGGATGGGGCCCGCTTTACCTTCAACCCGGGGCGCCCTTCGCAGCACTGCGGCTCGGCTCTTCACCCATCGAAGGCTTTGGATTAACGATCCCGATTGCCTGCTGGCGCGGAGTCGACAAACAAATCTCAGCCGCGATGAGGTTGGTTCCTTGGCGGCGATGATTGGCGTTTCGGGTGGTCTGGGGGTCTTCTCGGACGATGTTGGCAAATTGGGTGAGGGAGAGCGTCAATTGATCGCGGACGTCGACCATCAGCGCAAACGGGTCGATCAACCAGAATGGGGCAGCGTACGTGTCCTCGATCCGTTAAACCCCGCACGCCACGTCGTCCTCGAAGCGTGGGTAGGGCCGAACCTTGATCGAGCGCAAATCAATCTCGGAGAAGAGCCAGTGAGTTTTGATCAAGGAACCGATTTCCGAGGGGTGTCTTCGTCTGGTGTGATTGGATTGAGTGCAGTAGATGGCCAAGACGAACCTCAAAGCTTGGCGCCACATGCTTCGCATGTCCGGCGTTTTGCCCCCGCCCGCGGACTGACCATTTTTTGTGACTTTGATGGCACCTTTTCCGTGAGCGATGTCGGGAGTTCGATTGCCCAGAGGTGGCTCTATGAGAAGCGAGTGGCACTCGGGAAGCGCTATCAGTCCGGGGAAGTCGACGCGTGGACTTATGCCGAGATGCTCTTTAATGGCTTTTCCTTTGGGGTTGAGGAACTCGAGACTTTTCTAAAGACCATCGATTTGGATCCCGGCGCGCTCTCACTTCTAGACTGGTGCGCGAGTCGCTCGATCCCTTTCAAGATCCTTTCCGACGGTTTTGACTTTAATTTGGAAGCGCTGCAACGCATTCATGATGTGCGTTTCGACTTTATTGCAAATCAACTCCGAATCGAGGATGGGATTTGGAGCATTCGTCCCGGGGGCCGAAACCCTAATTGCGATTGCGGAACGGGTGTCTGCAAGCGGGCCATCGTAGAGGCCCGGAGGAAAGAAGCTCCGCTTGAGTGCATCGTCCACATCGGGAACGGACGAGTCTCCGACCGCTGTGGAGCGGAGGCGGCCGATGTCGCTTTCGCGAAGGAAACCTTGGCTGAGGAGTTGACGACTCGAGGGGTGCCCTTTCGGCCTTTCGAGACCCTTCTCGACGTCGTCGAGTCGCTGAACTCGGGCTGGGCGGTCTAATCCCCGGCCTCGCGGATTGCCAACGCGGGAAGCGCTCCGGGCTGCTAGGGTCCGTCCCCCGGTGAGGGCCGGGCTGGAGCCATACCATGAACGTAATCGTTATCGGAGCGGGACTCGCGGGACTGGCGGCGGCCGAAAGGCTCAAGTCGTCCGGGCACGATGTTTGTCTCCTGGAACGGAGCGGTCGGGTCGGCGGTCAGATTGGAGTGGATGTCCGCGATTCGTTTCGTTTGCCGAGGACTCTGGAAAGTCTCCACGGTGGTGATCGAAATGTGATCGACTGGATTCGGGCGAGCGGGCTAGCCGGAGAGATGTTGCCGCTTCGCCCGCTTCAGATCGCACAGCTCTTCAGCGGGCAATCGACACCGATTGACTCGCAGAGCATGGGGGGCGTGGCGACTTTACCTGGGGTTAGATTTCGGGATGCCGCACGACTGTTACGTTGGCCGCGCCTCATGGCTCGCTATGCCCCACTTCTTGATCCAGCCGCCCCCGAGCAGGCGGCCGCCCTCGACTACCGCAGCGTCGCTGACTTTGCGCGCCTCTACTTTGGCGCAAGTCTCTATGAACGTTGGGTTGAGCCTGAAGTTAGAGATGTCTTTGGTTCCCAGGGAAGTGAATTGTCGAGGGTGGCCTCGCTTCTGATTTGGCGAGCTCGTGGTACGGGGCAATCCGAGAGTTTTGTTCATGGCATTCCACGCGCGCCTCTGGCCACGTTGGCAGAGCGAGTCGCCGAGGGGATCGAGATTCGATTTGGGCTTGACGCTATCCGGGTCGAAGAGGCCGCCGCAGGGGGTTATCGAGTGGTTTGCCAGGCCAGCACCGGCGGGCAGGGTGATCTGGAGGCCGACGCCGTGCTGTTGGCCACCTCCGGTTCGGAGGCTCACCGTCTCGCTTCCGAACTGGCGACGCCCGCGGAGAGAGATTTTTTTTCTGCTCTTCGCACTGAGCCGGAAATCAGTCTTTCCCTCGCGTTATCGGCGGCGCCCAGTGGATTGCCCCAACGCATTCGCTTTCCCGAGGCAGAGGGCACGCCGTTCGACTGCATGCTCGTGGAGCCCGGAGGCGCAGGGGCACGAGCACCTCAGGGGAAAGGCCTTGCGGTCATTCGAGCCACGGAGCGTTTTACGCGCTCCCATGCAGCGGCCACGGACGATGTGGTGATCAAGGGGCTGATCTCCGGGCTGGAAAGATTGATGCCGAGTGCTGCGGCCGGAGTCGAGCATGTTGTTCTTCATCGAAGAGGTCGCGGAAGGGTCCGCTTCGATGTAGGGGCCTACCGTGCGTTGGCCCAGTTTAGGCGCGTGCAAGAGGACAGAAGGTCGGCAGGGCGCAGACTCTATTTTGCGGGTGACTACCTCATCGGACCCGGGCCGGAATCGAGTGTGACCTCCGGGCTGCGCGCCGTCGCGGATTTCCTTGCCGACGAACAATTGGGGTGAGGCGCCTTTGGGTCGATTTTTCAGTCGAGGTCGGCGATCACCGGACAGTGGTCTGAGGCCTTCAGCTCGCCCCGCTTCTTTCGCCAATCGCGGTCAATGGTCACCGATCGAACTCGCTTTTCCACAGCGGGCGTCCCGAGTAGGAAGTCGATCCTGAGGCCATGTCCGCGATGGAATGCGCCCCCGCGATAGTCCCACCAAGAGAAGGCTTTCTCGTCTGGGTGACGCTCGCGGTAGAGGTCAAGAAATCCCCAAGCGCAAAGATCCTCCATGCGCTGTCGCTCTTCGGCTGTATGGAAGATATCTCCGGCGTGGCGGTCTTCGCTCCAACTGTCGAGCGGGGTCGGACAGATATTGAAGTCGCCGCAGAGGACCTCGAGTGCTTTGGGGTCGTGGTTGCGCGCGAAGTGTTCCCGGAGCGAATCGAACCAGATGAGCTTTCGTGGAAAGTCGTCATGTTCGAGATTTTTCCCGTTCGGGCAATAAACGGTGGTGAAAGACCATTCGTCTTGGCGCACGGTGATGAGCCGTGAGCCGAAATCATCCTGACCGGGTAGGCCGCGCTGCAGCACTTCTGTCGGTTTCCGGCTGAGGACCGCCACGCCGTTCCACGCTTTTTGCCCATGCGCGGCGACGTGATAGCCCGCCTCCTCGAAGGCCTCGACGGGGAACTGTTCTTCGGTCATTTTGAGTTCTTGAAGGCCCACCAAGTCCGGTTCACGGTCTTCAAGCCAGGCCAAAATAAAACCGAGACGGGCCCTGAGGCCATTGATATTCCAAGTTGCGATGCGCACGATTGATCAGGCTCCGATGCCACCATCGATTTTGATGATGGCGCCACTGGTGAAACTGCTGGCTTCCGATGCGAGGTAGAGCGCCGCCCCGACGATTTCATTGGGCCGGCCGATGCGCCCGAGCGGCGCCCGTCGCTCGACCATCTTGACCATTTCCGGAGACCACGCCTTACTGATATCTGTTCCAAACGGGCCAGGCATAATGCAATTCACTCGAACCGCTGGTCCGAGGGCGCGGGCGAGAGAGACCGTCATGTTGTTGATGCCGGCTTTCGCTGCCGCATAGGGGGCCTCGGCTGGACTGGGGTCGATGGCCGCGGTACTGCTGATGTTGATAATGGATCCACCCTCTGCTGCGGCCATGCGGCTACCGATCAGCGAGGCAAGCCGAAAAGGCCCCTTTAAATTCACCGACAGGACCTTGTCGTAGAGGGCTTCGGTGAGCTCTTCAACTTTTCCAAAGAGTGGGGACATGCCCGCATTGTTGACCAGGATATCGACTCGGCCGAAATGCGAGTAGGCTTGCTCCGCGAGAGCGTCGCAGTCGCTCCATCGGCCGGCATGAAAACCCACCGCCAGTGCTCGCCGCCCAGTCTCCCCCTCGACCTCCTCCGCCAAGGCTTGGCACGCTTCCAGCTTTCGGCTGGCAATCACGACGTCGGCCCCTTGGTGTGCGAAGGCCAAGACCATCTCCCGGCCTAATCCGCGGCTGCCTCCGGTGACGACAGCAACACGACCTTGCAGGTCGAATGACTGAGTAGGGTTCACAGAAGAATCCTTTTCGGTGATGGCCGCCTCACCCCCTTAGCGTTGCGGGGTTTCTTGGCTGAGGGACTTCGATGATGGAGTTTCATGGAGATGAAGACGAGCGTATCACAGGACCTGTGCGGCCCATTTCACTTCGTTCGAAAAAGTCTTCTTCTTCTGTATCCGTTTAGCCCACGCGAACTAGAGTGACACCTTCTCCGCCCTCATTGCGGTCTCCCGCCCGAATCTCCGTGGCCCAGGGCGATTCGGTTAAGTGTTCCCTGACGGCTCGACGCAAGGCACCGGATCCATGTCCATGGATAATCCGAAGAAGCGAGCATCCGTCTGCTACGGATTGGTCAACGACTGCCCTCAAGTGATCAATCGCATCCTCGACCCGGAGGCCACGAAGATCACATTCTCTGGAACCAGGCCCGGGCGATTCATCATCACTGGCTTTCAAGAGATCCGCCCTGTGTAATTGAATACGTTGCCCTGGTTGATGCTTCTGGCCTTTGTCGGCGTCTGAGCCGACTTGGTCGGCGGGAACGACCAGCCGGGCGGCCCCGACCTGCACGCCAACACGCCCTTTCCGGTCGGGCCCACTGAGCAGGACGCCTCTTTGCCCCGAAGTGGTTCGCACGCGATCCCCGTTCCGCGCCTGCGTCCAATCGACCGGCCGCCATTCCGGGTCAGGGGTCGGTTGCTTGGGCAAACCTTGTCTCTCCGCGTCTTGCCGGGTCTGCTTTTGGAGATCCACGAGGTCTCCACGCGCCTGAGCGGCCCGCTGGGAGCTGGGCCCGGCCTGGAGTTCGCGGATCACCCGAGCGACTTCTCCGTGAGCCTCTTTGAACGCGGTATCAAGATCGGCCCGCATATTGAGAAACAGGCCATCTCTTCGTTCCTGAAGCCGCTGGAGTTTGCTCCGATATTCATCTCGAGCGGCCTCGGTCTCGACCTTCAGCGTTTCGGCGTGGCTTCGCTCCCTCTCAAGGGCGGCCCGCTGAGTCGATAATTCGGCCAGCATTCGTTCAAGCTGTCGGTCTTCGCGGTTCTGCAAAGCATCTGCTCTCGTGAGGACTGCACTGGGCATCCCCATCCGTGCGGCGACGGATGCGGCCGCGGAGGCCCCAGGCTCCCCGATGCGTAGTCGGTAAGTGGGGTTGAGGGTGACCGCATCGAACTCGACGCTGGCATTGGCGAAACGAGAATCGAGATCCGCCATTTCCTTTAAGAGTCCGAAGTGGGTCGTTGTGAGCACTCGTGCTTCAGCATCCGCCAGTTGTTCAAGAATGGCTTGAGCCAAGGCTGCCCCCTCACCGGGGTCCGTCCCCGTGCCAATTTCATCCAGAATGATGAGAGACCCTCTCCCGGCGCGATCAATGATCTGCGCTTGTCGCGCCATGTGGGCTGAAAAGGTCGAGAGGCTGGCGCCAATGTCTTGACCATCTCCAATGTCGGCGATCACAGTTTCGACTAGATCGACCCGTGCACCGGCCTCGCAGGGGACGTGAAGCCCAGCCCGCACCAGAAGCGCCGCCAGGGCAGTGGCCTTCAAAGCGACGGTTTTACCTCCGGCGTTGGGGCCAGAAATCACCAGAATCTGAAAATCGCGCCCGATGAAAACATCGTTCGGGACGCACTCCGATGGGTCGATCAAGGGATGTCGCAGCCCAGGCAATTCGAAGACCCCTTCGTGGTCGACCTTGGGGGCGCAGGCTTCCATATCGCGTGAAAGCCTTCCCCGGGCCAGGGCCCAATCGATCCAAGTCAGGCTCTCAAGGCCGGCGCGCAGCGGAGATGCGACGGTGGCCACCTGCTGAGACAGGTCAGCTAAAATTCGTTCGATTTCGCGTTTGATCTCGAGCTCTGCCCGCTTGAGTTGGTTGTTGAGCTCGACTGATCCCTCGGGCTCAATGAAGAGCGTTGTGCCGGATCGAGAAGCGTCATGGACAATGCCCCGAACGCGTCCGCGGGCGTCCGCCTTGACGGGGAGCACGTAACGATCATTCCGGACCGTGTAGAACCGATCGGAGAGATGATCGGCGATGTCCGGGTTTTGAAGGTATCGATCGAGCCTTCGCTTCAAATCCGAATTGAGCCGCAAGACTCTTTGACGCGCTTCGCTCAGAGCAGAAGAGGCGCGGTCTCGAATTTGCCCGTCCTTCTCGATGCACTCGTCGATTCTCTTCGGAAGCGCCTCCGGTGCCTCGATGGTCAAAGCACGTCGGGCCAGAGTGGGAATTCGCACCGCCCGTTCTGGCACACATAGAAATCGCGAAACGTCCCGCAGCGTTTCGCTGGCCACACGCACGTCAAGCAGCTCATCGGGGTCGAGGGTGACGCCGCGGGCCGCTTGAGCGAGAAGAGGGCCGATGTCCGGGGTTCCGCCCAGGGGAGGCGCTTCGTCCTCGTCTAGGAGCGCTCGGGCCTCACTGGTCTCTTGAAGGCGTTGCATCACCGATTCGGAGTCCTGCGGGAAGATCGTCATTCCAGCGCTGTCGGAAATTTCGCTCGGGAGCAGAGACCCATGGCGAATCACCTCGGATCGAGCGCGCTCAGTCCCGCAGGCCTCGACGAGTTTCTCGATGATTCGAGGCCATTCTAAGGCTTCCAGGGTCTCTTTTTCGATGGAGAAGGCCACTCACACAGTGTAGCCCTAAGCGCACAGGAGGTTTCTCATGGAACGAGCTGAATTGACCGAAACCCATCAATGTATGAACCCGTCTGCCACAGATTTTCCCACCGAGGCGCTCCTCGAGTCGGCTCAAGACCTCGACCAGTTGCCGACGTCCGAGGTGCTGCGCCTGATCCACGAGGAGGATGCCCGTGCGCATGCGGCCGTGGGTCGGGTGATGCCTGCGGTCGAGGAGGCGGTCGACGTCTTGGCGACGGCCCTTTCGGGCGGAGGGCGCTGGTTCAATGTGGGCGCCGGGACCAGCGGTCGTCTGGGGGTTCTGGATGCTTCCGAGATGCCCCCCACTTTTGGTGTATCGCCTCGCATTGTCCAGGGCGTCATCGCTGGCGGAGAAAGGGCTCTGCGTCACCCCGTCGAAGGCGCGGAAGACGAATCGGAAACGGCTATTTTCGAGTTGAATGAACGGGGATTGACCTTGGGCGATGCCGTTGTCGCGATTTCGGCCAGCGGACGCACCCCATTTGCACTGGGAGCCTTTGAGGCGGCCCACGCGGTTGATGCACGCCGGATCGCGATTACATGCGATCCACGATCCCCTTTGGCCGAGGCAGCGGAGGTGGCGATTGCACCGGAGGTCGGGCCCGAGGTCGTTGCGGGCTCAACCCGCATGAAGGGAGGAGTGGCCCAGAAGATGGTCTTGGCTGCTCTTTCGACCGCTGTGATGGTGAAGTTGGGTCGTGTGCGAGGCAATATGATGACTCACGTGACCCCTGTTTCCAGCAAACTTCGCGGTCGAGCGGTTCGAATTGTGATGTCCCTCGGGCAAGTTGACCGACAGACGGCTCGTGATGCGCTTCGAGAAACAGATGGCTGTATTGAGACCGCGCTCCAAAAGATCAGCCGATCCCACCGGTGATTCTCGGCCGGGTCAGCCCTTTTTGAAATGAAAGGACTGGGGCCGAGTCAAAACCTCGTAGCCGAGTGTTGAGAGTGTCGTGCCACGGCCAGAGTCCTTAACGCCCGTCCAGGCAAGGCCCGGGTCCAGATAGTCGCAGCGATTCATGAAAATTGTCCCGGTCTGTAAGCTCTGTCCCATCTGAAGCGCTCGATCTTCGTCCGAAGTCCAGATGGACGCTGTCAGCCCGTAGCGGCTGTCGTTCATTCGCTCGACGGCTTCCTCGTCGGAATCGACCGCCATGATTCCAACGACGGGTCCAAAGCTCTCCTCAGTCATGACCTGCATGCTGTGGTCTACATCAATCAAGATTTGTGGGGCTAAGTAATTGCGTCCGAGCGCCTGTTGTTCGAAGGGTTTAGGGTCGATCAGTGAGCGTGCGCCTGCGGCGACGGCAGCTTGAATCTGATCACGCACAAAGTCAGCGGCTGATTGTCGGACAACGGGCCCGATCGTTGTGTCGGAGTCCCGAGGGTCACCTAGCCTCTGCCGCAGCGTTTCGGCTACGATGGCCTCGATAAATTCTTCGGCGATGGATCGATGTACATAGATTCGTTCGATGCCGCAGCAACTCTGCCCAGCATTGAAAAAAGCGCCATCGGCTAAATCTCTGGCCGCCTCGGGGAGTGGTGCATCGGACGCGACGTAGGCAGGATCTTTGCCGCCGAGCTCAAGTCCGGTCCCGATGAATCGCTCGGAGGCCGCGCTCTGGACCGCATGCCCGCCCTCGACTGACCCTGTGAAGGCGACAAAGTCCACACCGGGACGGCGGACGAGGTCAAGAGTCCTCGCATGAGATAAGTGAAGGGCCTGCAGGAGTCCATTGGGAAGGCCCGCGCGGTCAAAGATCTCCACGAATCGCTCCGAGCACAGCGGGGTCTGCGATGAATGTTTGAGGAGGACCGCGTTACCGGCGAGTAACGCGGGGACAACGGCATTCACCGCGGTCAGGTACGGATAGTTCCAGGGCGCTACGACGAAAACGACGCCGAGAGGCACTCGGCGAATAAATCGAGTGAATCCCGGCTGGGGTTCGGGGACCACTTCGGCCAAGGCCGCTGGGGCCAGTGCGGTCATTTTCTGCGCCCGCTCCGTGAAGCCGGCGATTTCACCGGGGGATTGCGAGAGGGGGCGACCCATTTGATAGGTGATTTCCATCGCAACGTCGGACTCGATGGACTGCATGGCTTTGACCGCTTCTTTCACCACATGCTGCCGGTCTGAGAGCGCCGTCCGAGCCCATTCCAATTGGGCACGACGAGAATCCTTCAGCGCAGTGTGGATTTCGACTTCGCTGAGCAGTCGACGCTCAACGTAGAGCGTTCCATCAATCGGCGTCATACACTGTGCAGACTCAGAGCCTTTAGAGCCCATCGGTGGACCCCATGGTCGCTTGATCACGACCGCGCTGACTCACCTCAAGGCTCACGAGTCGAGCGATGAAGATGGCGACGAAGAGTTGTCCGATGACGCTTTCGGCTCCGGCGAATAGGCGGGCCAGGGGGTGAATCGGAACCATGTCTCCGTATCCGAGTGTCGTCATTGTGACGAGGCTAAAATACAGCATGGTGGCGTAGCCGTCTGCTCCAACGCCGACTGCAGAGCCAATGGGAACACCACCGACGAGGTACGCCTCAGGTTCAACAATCGCGATTACGCCATGGCCGAATGTAAATGCGATCGCGATCAAAAGGTAAGCATTAATCCCGCCCAGAATAGTGTCTAGGCTCACTTTTTCGTGTCGGACAACCGACTGAACGATCAGTGCGGCGGTGAATCCAGTGCCCAATCCAATAATCGAATAGCGAAGGACGTCATCGAGGCCAGCCGGAAGGACGTCCGGACCGAGCCAGGCCATCCCCGCCACGATCAAGACGACCACCGAAAGGGCGGTTAGTCCGCGGCTAGAGGCTGATATGTACGCGTTGGCGATCATGATCGAAAAGATGGAGAGGTAGAGAAATACCTTACCGGCCCCTTCATCGCTGACGAAGGGAGAGACGAAAATAAAGAAGAGAAGGGCGGCCAATAGCCCGGAAAAGGGCCCGCGCTCTCTTCGGATCCTCAGGTTGTCGGCCACGGTTGATTGCTCCATTTAGCGTAATCTGTTTTAGAGATCGAAGTGTTTTCGGATCAGCGCCAGATTGATTCGATCAGGCAAGAATCTCTTGGCGAAGGGGACGAGCCCGGCTCCATCGCCTGCTGTGTAACGGGCGCGCGGGCGGCGAGATTCGATGGCCTGAACGATTTTATCCGCGACTTTCTCTGGCGGCGGGGCGACGGGCAAAGAATCGCGAACGACTTTTTCGACGCGGGCCAGAGCGCCGGAGTAGGGACTCGATGCAGGACTGGTCTCCCAGGCCATCGCCTCATTGAACGGCGTTCGGATATCCCCGGGCTCGATCAGGACGACTTGCACCCCCGAGGCGTGCATTTCGTTCGCGAGTGCGGCGGAGAGGGCGTCGATCGCCGCCTTACTGGCGGAATAGTGAGCTTGAAAAGGGATCGGTGCCCGACCGGCTACAGATCCGACTAGGAGGACCCGGCCGGCGCCTGCGTCGCGCATGACTGGAAGCACGTTGTGCAGCACTCTGAGGGTGCCGAAGAAGTTTGTCTCGAACTGCTTTTTTGCATCGTGGATGGAAACGTCCTCGACGGCACCGAAGATGCTCATACCGGCGTTGCACACCACAGCATCGATGCCCTTGGCTTGGTCCAACATCTCGGAAACGGCCTGCTCGACAGAGGCATCTTCGCAGACGTCCATCCTGAGCCAGTGAAATGCGCTTTCCGAACCAGGATGCCGGGTGCGGCTCGTTCCGAAAACATGATGACCGCGGGCGGCAAGGGCCCGAGCCGCACATTCTCCAATGCCCGATGAGGCGCCGGTGATGAGAACGCGTTGCCGACGGCTTTCGCTCATCCCACCCCAATCATCATGCCGCCCTCAACGGGAACGATGTGCCCGGTGACCAAATCGGAGCCGGTGATCAGGGAAAGAATTGCTTCGCCGACTGTCTCGGGTGTAGCAACTCGGCCGAGAGGCGAGCGCGCTTCCATCGCTTGTTTGATGGCTTGATAGCCTTCGCCAAGCCCTTCGCGCAGCCACGCCCCGTCAATGAACCCTGGGGCCACAGCATTGACTCGCACCTCCGGGCCACACACTCGGGCCAAGGTCACGGTGAGGTTATTGAGCCCGGCCTTGGAAGCGCAGTAGGCTAAAGAGCTTCCCGTACCGATTAGGCCTGCGACGCTGGAAGTCATGACGACCTCGCCGCCGCTCTCTGCCTTGAGCAGGGGGAGAGCCGCCCGGGTGCATTGGAATGGGCCGACTGTATTCACGGCGTAGATCTGCATCCAATCCTCGAATTCAAGTCCATCGAGGTTTTGATGCGCAACGAATTTGGTTGTGCCGGCATTGTTGACAAGGACATCGAGTCGCCCCCAGGCTTTTTCCGCCTCGGCCACCATGGCACGGCACGCCCCATCGTCAGCCACGTCGGCCTGATAGGCGAAGGCTTCGACGCCCTTCTCTCGCGCCAATCGAGCCGTTTCTTCGGCGCCAGTTTGCGAGCGGCTGTAGTTGACGAGCACGGCACAGCCTGCGGCCGCGAGCTGCAGGCATGTGGCGCGTCCCACACCGGTACCGCCTCCGGTGACGATGGCGGTTTTTCCTGCCAAATTCATTTTGATTCTCCCTCGTGATCGTGCTGGCGCCTGGCTTCTCTCAGTGCGGAGTCCAGGGCCAAGACTTCATCGATGAGTGTCTCGAGTTCTGTTGGACGAATTTGACTCGGTCCATCGACCGGGGCCTTTTCAGGATCGGGGTGGACTTCGATGAAGAGTGCATCGATTCCAGCGCCGACGGCCGCGCGGGCGAGCGGTCCCACCATCGTCCGGTCCCCGCCCGACGCCCCATCGGCCGCCCCCGGTTTTTGGACTGAGTGGGTGGCGTCGAAGCAGACCGGAGCGAAGGCTCGCATTTCAATGAGACCCCGCATATCCACCACGAGGTTTCGATGGCCGAACTGTGTTCCCCGCTCTGTCAAGAAAGTCCCCACGGCTCCAAAGTGTTCGGCCTTTTTGACCGCATGGATCATGTCGTTTGGGGCGATGAACTGTCCCTTTTTCAAATTGAGAGGTAAGCCCGTCTCGGCACAGGCTTGAATCAAGTCCGTCTGGCGACAAAGCATGGCGGGGACTTGGAGGCAGTCGACGACTTCGGCCACAGGGCCCGCTTGGGCCGGTTCATGGACATCGGTGAGGGTCGGCAGACCCGAGTGGGCGCGGACTGCTTCCAGAATGCGGAGGCCTTCGGTGAGACCGGGCCCTCGGTAAGCATCCGCGCGGGTCCGATTGGCCTTGTCGAAAGAAGCTTTGAAAATGGTCGGGATCCCGGCGCGGCGCGCGATTTGCTGGATATGTTTGGCGCATCGGACCGCACCGTCTTCATCTTCGATGACGTTGAGCCCAGCAATCAGTGCGAGCGGAGCGCCTCCGCCGATGTCGACTTTTCGAATGCGAACCGTCATGAGCGTGAAACTAGCAGCCTTCCCTCGGTCGGTGACCCACCCTTCGCCGAGGAGCTATTTTAAGGGTGAAGCGTAAAGATTGACAACGGGTAGGGTCCATAAGGAGCCGGCATGAGAAGGGATATCTTTAGCGATGAGCACGACCATTTTCGGGCGGAGTTCCGCCGTTTCGTGAAGGCCGAGCTGGTCCCCCATCTCGATCGCTGGAACGCTCGCGGAATCAGCGATACGGAAGCTTGGCGCAAAATGGGCGCAGCCGGTTTTCTGGGGGCGAACGCGCCCGAGGAATACGGAGGCGGAGGCGTCGATTTTTTATTTGACGCGATCGTGATGGAGGAGCTCGCCTATGCGAGGGCTCATGCCTTGCAGATGTCTCTCCATTCAGACATTTGCATGCCCTACCTCACGACCTATGGCACCGCAATGCAGAAAGATCGCTTTCTAGCCCCGGCAATCCGCGGCGAGTGTTTGCTCGCGATCGCGATGACCGAGCCCGGTACGGGTTCGGACCTGGCCAATGTACAGACCCGGGCGATTCGGAAGGGCGATGAATATGTGCTCGATGGGTCTAAGACTTTCATTTCGAATGGGCAGAACGCCGACCTGATTATCGTTGTTGCAAAAACGAATCCAACCGCTGACCCGCCGCATAGCGGGATCAGCCTCATTCTGGTCGAAGCGGACAGGCCTGGTTTCGAACGGGGCCGAAACCTCGAAAAAATCGGACTCAAAGGACAAGATACAAGCGAGTTGTTCTTTCGCGACTGCCGTGTGCCGGCTGCCAATTTACTGGGTCGAGAGGGGCAAGGTTTTAAGATGCTGATGGAGAAATTGCAGCAAGAGCGCCTCTGTATTGGAGTCGGTTCGATTGCTTCGGCCAAGCGGTCACTCGACGACACCGTCGAATACGTTCGGGAGCGCAAAGCATTTGGGCAACCGATTTCCGCTTTTCAGAATACCCAGTTTAAGTTGGCTGAACTGGCCAGTGAAATCGAGATTGGACAAGCCTTTATCGACCGCCTGCTCGCCGCTCATGTTGCGGGTGACGAGATTGTTAAGGAGGTCAGCATGGCAAAGTGGTGGGCCAGCGATCTACAGAAAAAAGTCGCGGCAGAGTGCCTTCAGCTTTTCGGAGGCTACGGGTTTATGGACGAATACCCGATTTCCCAGGACTATCGAGATGCAGCGGTGCAGTCCATTTATGCGGGAACCAACGAGATCATGAAGGTGATCATCGCCCGGAGGATGGGGTTGGCCTAATCGGAGTCTTGCGACAGCTTGATTCGGCTGGGATTGCTACCCTTTACAAGGAGCCGCGCCCCTCGAAGATGGAAATTAAATGACTGAAGACACCACACTCTCCCTCTACCAATATGATGCTTGCCCGTACTGCGCTCGGGTGCGCTCGGCACTCGATCGTCTCAATGTCTCGATTGAAATGCGCGACACCCTTGAGGACCCGAGCCGATTGGCCGAGTTGATCGAGGCCACTGGACGGAGGACCGTTCCCGTACTTCGGCTCGAAGCCTCCGGGGGCGAAGTGACGTGGCTTCCGGAGTCGGCGGACATCGTCCGCTATCTCGAAGAGCGCTTCGGCTGACACATAGGTGCCTTGATATTCCCGCCGTGCTGAAAAATTACCATCCCATGGTCGGGATGAGGCCGGCCGGCCTTGAGTCATTCAGGAAGTCAGGCGTCTGGCCGATGACGACCGGGTCGATTCTACTCAGGAGACCCACCTCATGTTCCTTCGAATGCCCCGAACGCTCGGTGCTTTTCTGGTCGCGATCCTCATGCTCGGTTTGATGACATCGCCCGCGATGTCTTCTGATATCGGAGGGGAAACCCCCGAAGAGGCATCAACCCCCGTTGTGTTTGATACCTTCGTGATGAAACCCCTCGGCGTTGTGACTTTTGTGGGTGGGGTGTGCGCGTTTGTCGCATCGCTGCCCATCGTGGCGGTCACTCGACCCCAGGACATCGGAATCCCTTTCCAGGCTCTTGTGGGACGTCCAGCCCGTTTCGTGTGGGGGGAGAGGATTGGCGGCGAGTGATGACGTTCGCGGCGCCCACTGGGCTTGTCGCATGAAGACATCCTCCTGATCCTGCCCGTCGGAGACGCATCATCGCGTCGAAGTGTCGGGCGTTCTAGACTCGATTCTTTCCCGCTTCCACGAGAAGGAGTCTGAGCGTGACCGAGTTCTGCGAGACCCACCAAGAGGGTCGTATCCTCACCGTGACGATCAATCGTCCCGAGCGCATGAATGCCCTCCATCCCCCGGCGAATGCCGAACTCGCCGCGGTGTTCGATGATTTTGTGAGTAATGATGATCTGTGGGTCGCGGTGATCACGGGGGCAGGCGATCGTGCTTTTTCTGCCGGCAATGACCTGAGGTTTCAGGCTGAGGAAGGCGGCGCAGCGGTTCGAACACCGTCGACCGGATTTGCTGGGCTGACCTCACGATTTGACAACTCTAAACCGGTGATCGCCGCTGTGAATGGCGTTGCGATGGGTGGGGGGTTTGAGATTGCATTGGCTTGTGATTTGATCGTCGCCTCAGAAAACGCCATTTTCGCCCTTCCGGAGCCCCGGGTGGGCCTGGCAGCCTTGGCGGGCGGCGTTCACAGACTGCCCCGTCAGATCGGCTTGAAACGAGCAATGGGAATGTTGTTGACCGGCCGTCGGGTAGACGCTGCCGAAGGTCTTGAGTTGGGTTTTGTGAATGAGGTCGTGGAGGCCGACGAGTTGATGCCCGCGGCGCGTCGCTGGGCCGACCAGATCGTTGAGTGCGCACCGCTCTCAGTACGCGGCAGTAAGCAAGCTGCGATGCAGGGACTGGAAGCGAGCGGTCTCGAGGCGGCGATGTCTGGCCGATACGATCAGCTGAGCGCTATGGCGAGGAGCGAGGACTTCATCGAGGGACCCCGCGCTTTTGCGGAGAAACGACCGCCTCGATGGACGGGGAAATAGCCTTTCGGACAGCCCTGCAAGGAGCACCGTGGCGCCAGAGGATTAGTCGGCGCGAATGGCCTCTTCGAGAATGCCCAGTCCGGTGTCGACTTCTTGACGGCGTATCACGAGGGGCGGAGCGAGGCGAATATTTCGATCGCCGGCGCCGATCACGAGCAGGCCTGCTTCTCGGCATCGATCGATGACCGGTGCAGCCGAACCCGGAAGTTCTACGGCGCGGAGGTGGCCTAGACCTCGGACATCCACCACCTTGTTCTCGCCCAATCGTTTTTGCATCGCTTCGAGCTGTTCTCCAAGGTAGAACCCTACTTGACGAGACTCTTCCAGAACGCCACCAGGAAAGAGCTCGTCGACGACGGCTGTGGCGCACGCAGCGGCCAGGGGATTTCCCCCAAAAGTTGAGCCATGGGTCCCCGGCTCAAAGACTTTGGCCACGTCTTCGCGGGTCAGCATGGCCCCGATGGGAATACCATTGCCTAAAGCTTTGGCCACGGTGACGATGTCAGGGGTTATCCCGCTTGGCTCGTGGGCGAAGAGCGTTCCCGTTCGCCCCATGCCGGTCTGCACTTCGTCGACGATGAGAAGACAGCCATTTTCGTCGGCGATTTCTCGAAGCTCCGCGAGAAAACCGGCCGGTGCTGGCCGCACGCCGCTTTCTCCTTGGATGGGTTCAATGATGATGGCTGCCGTTCGCTTCGAGCAAAGGGCCCGGACCGCTTCGGGATCGCCGTAGGGAGCATGATGCACACCGGGGACCATGGGTTCAAAGCCCTTCCAATAGGCGGGTGTTCCCGTTGCGCTGACAGTGAAAAGTGTCCGCCCATGAAAGCCGCCCTCGAAAGCAATGATCTCATAGCGGTCTTGTCCATGTGCTCGGTGATACAGCCGAGCGAGCTTCAGGGCGGCCTCGTTCGCCTCGGCACCGGAGTTGGCGAAAAACACTCGATCTGCGAAAGATCGCTCAACCAGTCTTTCGGCAAGTTCGATTTGAGGCGTTGACGCAAAGAGATTTGAGGTGTGCCAGAGCAGGTGTGACTGCTTTTCGAGGGCCGCGACGATTCTGGGGTGGCAGTGGCCAAGGACCACCGTGGCGATTCCCCCCATCATATCCAGATAGCTCTGACCCTCGGCATCGTATACGGTGCAGCCCTCGCCGCGAACGATTGCGATCGCGGGCGCGCGGTAGTTTGGGGTGAGCACTTTTGAGAATCGTGCCGCGATTTTGGAGTTTTCACTCATCCATTTCGTCTCGATGGGGCCTATCTTCTTGGCCCACTGGCGCGTATGTTTGAACGGCCCGCGATCGTATGGTTGTAGCCGACATCTCGCGCGGAAAAAGGACTCCCCATGATACGCCAACTGGATTCAGAAATCTGGGTGATCGATCACGCGGACTTTGAGCTGGGGCCCGGCATTCGTATCGGAACGCGTACGACCGTGATTCGTCTGACGGATGGAGGTCTCTGGGTCCACTCTCCGGGTCCATTGACGGAAGACTTGATCCAGGAGATCAACCGCCTCGGTCCTGTCCGTTTCTTGGTGGCCCCAAACACTTTTCATCATCTCTTTGTTTCTGAAAATTGCACAGCTTGGCCCTCGGCCAAGCTGTACGTGGCCCCAGGTCTGTCGGAGAAACGCAAGGATTTGTCGGGGACGCTTGAACTGGGCACAGATCCGGACCCGGGCTGGAGCGCCGAAGTCGACCAATGTTTGATCGAAGGCAGTCCCCGTCTGGGAGAGGTGGTTTTTAGACATGGTGCGAGTCGAACCCTGATTCTCACGGATTGGGTCTTCAACGTGGGTCGTCCCGACTCCCTTGGGGCTCGTTTCTTCTTCACTTTGACCGGCGTTTTGGGGGGGGTCTCGGTGTCTCGCTTAATCCGTTTCCTGACCCGGGATAAGGCTGCGGCTCGTCGTTCCTTTGAACGCGTCCTCCAATGGGATTTCAATCGAATCGTGATGGCTCATGGAGACGTTCTTGAGCAGGGCGGTCCGAGCTGCCTGAGGGGCGCCCTCTCGCGCATCGGCATGACTTCAGATTGAGTCCCGCTTATCGGCGGCCCAGGATGAGATAGGGCTCTTCGCTTTTTTGTTTACCCTTGAGGCGAACGGGCGTAAGCGCTTGGGCCACGAATCGATCTTGGACTCGTGTCCAGGTTTCATGGCCGACGACGACTTGCTCAGATTCTGCGACAGAGGTTTCGAGGCGGCTTGCAATGTTGACGACGTCGCCAATCACCGTGTAGTCCTTTCGGTCCGGTGAACCAATGTCGCCGACGACAACGGGGCCAGAATTGATTCCAATTCGCATTCGGAGATCGCGAAGACTCTTGTGCCGTTTGTTGAGGTCACTGAGTCCCTCTTGCATTCTCAACGCGGCTTCGACTGCCCGGGAGGCGTGGTCGGACATCGAGAGGGGGGCGCCAAAGAACGCCATCATTCCATCGCCCCTGAACTTGTCGAGTGTCCCGTTGAGGTCAAAGACAATTTCCGTCAGCCGTTCGAAAACGCGGTTGAGAATCCGAATCACTTCTGCAGATCGCATGTCCTCCGCCATAGCGGTGAAGCCCTTGAGGTCCGCAAAAAGCACTGTCACGTCCCGCTCATCCGCATTCATGTGCTGCACCGTGGGGGCGGAGGCGCTGAGGATTTCCTCAACCACGGCGGGGGAGCTATAGCGTGCGAGTCGGGCGCGGAGCTCTTGCTCATGTCGAATGCTGTCGCGGAGTGCCGCGGTTTCAATCGCCACCGCCGAGAGCATGGCTAGCGCGCTGAGTACGTGAAGATCGGGGAGAGTAAAAGGGGCAGCGCTCGTCTGGCGGTCTACGTAGATGAAGCCGGCCGTTCGTCCCTCCCGGTAGAGAGGGGCGCACATGACGGAGCGAATCTGCATCATGACGACGCTCTCAGCGGTGCCAAATCGTTCGTCGCTTTGAGTATCGCTGACAATCAACGCCTGCTTTTTTTCCAGCACGTGACGAACGATATTGCTGCTGATGTTGATGGGGGTATCGGGAATTCCGTCGAGCGTCCGCATGACCTTCGGCTCAGTCCGCCGGCTCTTTTCGTCGTAGAGGCAAATCAGGCCTCTCTCTGCAGACACGTTTCCGAAAACCAATGAAAGGATTCGCTCAAGGGTGTCGTCTAGGGTGTCGCAGGAAATTAAGGCTTCGGCTGTTTCACTCACGATGCCCAAGAGATGGGCGGCCCCTTCCCGGGGATTGATTCCGTTGTCTTGAATTTCCGCGAGCGAAGTCGAGGCATCCGAGCGCTGCGGACTGGGTCGTCCTTCGCCCGTGAGCAGAGAGGAAAGCTCTGAGAGCTCGAGAATTTCGGTGTGGAGGGCTGGAGCCGCCCGGTCTGAAATCACAACTCGGGCGGCTCGATTGAGAGCGCTCTCGGGGCCAATCTCGACATCCATCCGAGCCGAGCCCAAATCAATGCGATCACCATTTCGGAGGGGCTGAGAATCGATTCGGAGCGTGTTGACGCGGATCCCGTTCTTGCTTCCGAGGTCCTCGATCATCCAACTCAGCCCATCCCGCCGGAAGCGGGCATGGACTCGTGAGACACTTTCGTGATCGAGCACGAGATCGCATTCGGACGAGCGCCCGAGCGTGAGCGGCTGCTCGCCAAGACGAAAGAGGCTGTCGTCCTCGGAATTCTCGGCCCTGTGGCGGAGTCGACAGATGATTGGATTTTGT